>NZ_JAMQUU010000048.1:0-5306 GCF_025594975.1 Turicibacter sp. T129
TCTCCCCTCACGTTCTCTTTTCAAATTTAAAAAAATCATCTAAAATTATTTTTGGAAAAAAATTTTTTCAAATTCGAAAAGTCTCTCAGAAATAAAAAATAAAATTTTCATCAAACTCCTTATTTTTTTCATACCCATTACACATCAAAGCTTTATAATCAAACCATCCCTAAAACGAAGTAAATAAACCAAAGCAAATAATGCTAGCATTTTTTTCATATTACTCTCCTTGATTAAATACAAAAAAGAGCAGACTCAAATCTGCTCTTTTTATTTTTTCTAAAACCAACTTACCACGACATATCCAATCGTAAAGATAATCGTTAATAGCTTTAGCACATCAAAGGCTAATCCTAGACACTCTTTAACTAAACTCGTCTAACTTCTCCTTACTGTTCTACTCAATATATCCTCGCATTCCGTTTTCTAACTTCTGACGTGTAAAATCTTCACTATCAATCCAGTAGTAACCATAGGTTGAATCATGTTCAATTCGCCCTGGGATTTCTAAATCCTCATCTTCTGTAATCAACATAAACGGATTTCCGCAGTTTAATGTCTGCATATATTCATCTGTCAATCCATTGTAACATTCAAATCTTCCTGTTTCTTGATTTTTCTTTAAATAAACTTCTGTCATTTTTATCGCTCCATTCCTTTCGATGGTGTGAATCTTCTAACCACTCTTTTCGGCTCTATCTGCCTTGCTTTAGATTGTTCTTGGATTTGATTTGGATTCTTATACCTTTCAGGCCTTAGCTTGTATAAAAATTCTCTAAAGCCTTGCGTTAAGTCTCGCTCCTCTATGAAAGATTTAACGTCTTTCTGAAAATCATTAAATCTTTGCTTCGTATCAAAATACAAATTCTTATAATGCTCAATTAATGTTTTAGCTTCTTTGTATTCTTGTTTGAGCTGCTTATTCTCTTTCTTCAACTCATTTACTCGTTCGGTTAAATGCTCATTCAGTTTATTTTTTAAATTAAAGGACTGACTTAAACTTTCGTATTTCTTTTCTAAGTCTTGCCTAAGGCTATTTTGATAAACTGGATTAAATGCATTAGACATTTTTAATTTCTCATTCTGCTCTAACGCGATCTCATATTTTTTTTCTAACTCACGATACTTCTCAACCTTAACCATTTCCCCAACAACGGGAAATTTTTTTATCTCTTCAGACTTCAAATCCGACTGATATAAAAAACCAAACTGCCTTAATTTTTCATCAAAAGATAATCCTCTAGCAATCCCCTCTTCTAAGATTTGAGATTTAACTTCTAAGTCTTTTACTTTACGATCTTTTTTCTTAAATTCCTTTTCAGTGACTAAAAATTCACTTCTTACTTGCTCCAACTCACCTTTAATCTCGTTCAAATCGTTTTTAACCGTGTTTTTTTCGCTTCTAAGCGTTTCTAGGCTCTTGGCATACTCTTTATACTCTGCCACCTTCATGTAGCTGTGTGAGCCTTTATATCGCCTCTCAATGCCTTTCTCTTTTAATTGACGTTCAATCACACCAGTTTCACTTTCTCTCCAACGCTCAAATGTCAATCCATCTTGTTGCTCAATGGCTTTATCAAATCCCACTCGCTTACTCAATCCACGTTTGCTTTCATAAACTGGCACAAAGTTAATATGTAAATGTGGGTTCGCTTCATCAAGGTGCATGACTGCATTATAAACTTTTAAATTTGGATTTCTTTCTTGGAATCCTTTCATGTAGTCATCTAAAATTTCTTTTTTCATCTCAAATATTTCTTCTGTGTTTTCATCTTTACAACCAACTGCCACAATCAACTCTTGTTGATGATGAGTTTTTTTGTCGTGCAAAATTTTTGAAAAATAATCATCAATCTTTCGATCACTTCTCTTTTGCTTGGCGTTATAATCTGCCACTGCTTGATCAAAAATTTCGTGATACATTTCCCGAATATCCGACTTTACATACATGATGTTATCTTTCACTCGTTCCAAATCAATGTCCGGATTTCCAAATAAATTCTCACGATTATTATGTGCCAAACTGGTACTGTTTGCTTTGTTGAAACTGATCGTCATCTGACCACTCATAAAAAAATCACCGCCTATTCAATACCTCAAATTTTAGCACAAAACATGAGGAGAGGGGAAGAGTAATTTTGAAAGAATGACAAAATAAAGAACTCTATCGTTATTTTGACACGTTGCATCAAAATGTAGAGCTCCTGCGGAGAGCTTTGCACCACCTGACTAGGTGGTGGTTGCTCAACTTTGAGCAACAAAAACACGTCGGCTCTCGCCGATTTTGATGGCAACGATCTGCTCCTTTACGCAGTTGGTTCCCATCAAAAATTAAAAAAACTTTACGCCCCCTTTAGGCATAAAGTTTTCTCAAAAATAAAAAATTTCAAAAAAATTTTTAGACAGTGGGTCCCATTTTTTTGTGACTAGGCATTTGCGAAAAACAATCCTTATCGCTCCGCTTGGAGTTGCCTTTCGGCAAATCAGCCTAACAAAAAAATTCCCAAAGTCAAAAATTTACGTTTCACTTTTTTAAATTTTTCTCTCTCTAACTGACAAAAAAAGAGTGTGCCTTACGTTAAAATAAAAATTAACACGCACACTTTTTCTTTTGTCATGCCAAAAAATACTTTTAAAAATCCAAATAAAAAAAGATACTCTACCTTGCGTAAAGTATCCCTTAGTATAATTGCTGTAACTCTTATGGTTACAGCATATTCAAATAGAACTTTTTTTAAAACTCTAAGCAATCAAAACTAAAAAATAAATTAAAAATAACATTACTAACCATAAAAATAATAATGGAAAAAATTCTAAACTTGTATCAATATTCATTTTTTCTCCTATCTTAGGATAAAAAAAGAGCAAAACAATTTGCTCTTTTTTATCTTTTAATCAACAATTCTAAACTCCAAAATACCATTTGCTTCACTATTCAAAAACTTCACTTCTCCATTTTCATTATAATCAATACTTCCTAACACAAATGAAGCTTTTTCAAAAATAACATTATATTTTTCTTTATTCCATCCTAATAATATTCTTTTTTTATGTAAAAAATTATCCGAACAATAGTTTTTAAAATCAGAATATTGTTTCATATCATACTTAATTTTAAAAACTAAAATATCTTCTTTAGCTTCAAATTGTAAAATATTAATTTTATAAAAATTATCTATAATGATCATATGCAAAACTTCTTTCTTTTAATATCCGTACTTAAAACTTATTCTAACATCATCGTCAACTACAAATTTAGTTCCCGCAGTATTTACAGCCCAACCAGTCATTAACGCCGAATAATTTGTTCCCACTCTTAATCCAGAAGCATAATACAAGTCAATCCCCCCACCAACACTTTGATTTCCGGCGGCCATTCCTGATATTGGATATGATTTAACAACTACTCCTGACATAGATTTAATAGAAATGGTTCCTAAAAATTCATATGCATAAGAACCATAAACCTTAACTTTCCATTCAACACTTCTATTTTGAGATAAATAATCTAATGTTACTGAACCACCATTTCCTTGAAAAGTAAGACGTTCTTTTGAATCAATCAACAAATCTCCCACATAGTGTTTGTTTATTTCTTCACTCGCATATACATCTACTTTGAAAAGAGAAAACATACACAAAATTAACATATTAACTATTAAAATTTTCTTTTTTACATCAAACATAAAACTCCTCCTATTCATTTTATCTTCAATATAACCTCAATTTTATGATTAATCATAGTAAAAAAATGTCACTTTTTGTAAATAAAAAAGAGCAAACCTAAATCTGCTCTTCCTTAGCCCCAGTACCAACTTTTCGGTCTATTTCATCAATCTTTTTCTGAATATCTTCAACCGAGTATGTCAGTTTTTTATTACTCATATTCTTTTTAAAATTCTCTAAATCATCATACGACTTTTTAGCTTTCGGCTTAATTCGGCTCATCTGTTCCTCTAAATCTTGTCGTTTTACATCTTCCGATAAGATGATACTGTTAATGTAGTAATTCGAATAGCCGAAATTCCACATCACGACTTTACGATAATACTCTACATCTTCTCGTAGATCCTCACCCTCTACATTCACCAAATCACCTGTTTCAATATCATCTAACTTTAATTGCTTATGAACTTCTTTAAACACTCCGCCAAATGCGATTAATCGACGATTGAACAATGCAGAAGTTAAAATTGCCACCGTATCGTCTTGTAATGATGGATTATCTGGAATTAAGAAGTCATTATCCTTCACCGTATACTTAGCCGCCTCGGATACAGATTTCTGTAATTCCTTCTTATTAGACGCTTTAAATCGTCTAACGTCAACGTTCGGTAAATAATCAAGCTTCATACACTCTTGCCACATCTTACACCAATCTTCATGCTTGATATAATTCTTAGTGAAATAATTACGATTAACTGCTAACACCACATGAAAATGCGGGTGATACGTATCATAACTGACACTATTTACATCAAGATTATGTGTGACCTCTAAAGCTCGAAACCACCCTTTAACTGCTTTCTTAAATGGGTTACGATTAACTAACCTTTTCCACCCATTCATCAAATTATCTATTTCATCAGCTAAATCTTCGCCACTTACATTTTTCTGTGTGAGCGTCAAAAACACAAAAGCATAATCGTCAGACAACACGTTCATAATCTTAGACATCTGACCATAAATCTTCTTTTGCTTACGTTTAATGCACATGGGACATAATGGTTGTTTACAAAAATTTGCTCGTCTCAATTTATGCACCCCTGTTTCTAAATCGTAATAAAAATCTAAATATGTGCCACACTCCACACATTTTGTCGCTCTATCATCATCTTCTAATCTCGCATAACTTTGTGCTAATTCTAATGTTTTTATTTTATCTTCCTGCCAATTATGATAGATAACCCCTGTTTTATCACAATCGACAAAGATTTCCTCTTGATTATTTTCATCTAACATGTTATATTCTCTATGCAAATAACAAAAAAATCAAAAACATAGAGAAAACCTCCTTTCAGTTGTAGTTAAATCGACACTTTGATTATAACATAGAATTGAGGTTTTTTCTATGCTTTTCTTCTACCCTGCCAGAATGCCGATAAACATTGATACGACTTGGGCTATAGCCTTTTTTTTTCTCTGTAGATGTTTCTATATTATCAAGTAAAGGATAGGACTTCCTTTCGGAAGTCCCAAAAAAAGCACCCAGTGGGTGCTTTTTTTATCTCCCCTCACGTTCTCTTTTCAAATTTAAAAAAATCATCTAAAATTATTTTTGGAAAAAAATTTTTTCAAATTCGAAA
>NZ_JAMQUU010000049.1:0-18029 GCF_025594975.1 Turicibacter sp. T129
ACCACCTTTATATTAGCATTCTTAAGTGGAATAGTGTAAAATTATAATGGGGTCTTGTATAGAAAATATAGAATAACTTATTTTTCTTGAAAGTTCTGTATAGAAATTAAATTATATTTTGTTTTTTAAAAGTCATGTTTAATCATTTAAAGACTTTTAGATTAGGATAATGCCATAATAGACAGTTCGATATATCAGTTAGCCATCAAAGTATGGTGACATAATTTCTTGTGAGTTACAAGATTGAGAAATAAAATGAACTTCTAATTACTTTATTAATTTTTATTGTGATATCTAAAGTTAAAAGGTTTTAATGATAAACAAATAAGTATGCTACTAGTGAAAGATTGGTTCATTTTTTAATAAACAATTTTTTTCTATATGAGAGCTAATCATTATTATTTTGAATTTACTTTTATAATGACTGACTAGCTAATTGAGTAATGAATGAAGATAAAAAAATTATAATGAGAATAGTTTTTATATGACCGAGGGGGCTCATAAAGAAAGTAACTTTCTCTTTGGATAGTTTTAGTTATTTATGTAAAAATTGGGATAGCAGTTTAGTAGTAGTTGGAAAGATGACAATTATAACAAATATATAATTTACAAAATTCACTATTCAACCCCTTAAAAACTTTATTTGTTTTTTGATAAATAAAGATTTATTAGAGTTATAGGAGGAGTTATCTACATGAAAACGATAATATCTCTAGGTCTTGCTGTAGCTTTAAGCTCATCTCCTGTTGTGGAACTAGGTGCGACTGTAGCTAAGGCACAATCGCTAAAAGATGCCGAATTGAGTTCTCAAAATGCAAATACGAATTTATTATCAGAAACGCAAAATGAGAGTACAAGTTCTACTGATGTAAATTCAGATGAACCATTGAATCAAGAAACAGTAAAACCAACAGATGAAGTGACTGAGGATGTTACTGATGAACAACCAAGTCAAGAAGTAGTTGAATCAACAGATGAAGTGACTGAGGATGTTGTTGATGAACAACCAAGTCAAGAAGTAGTTAAACCAGAAGACGAAGTGACTGAGGATGTTACCGATGAACAACCAAGCCAAGAAGTGGTTCAGCCAACAGACGAAGTAATTGAAAATGTCACTGATGCTCAACCTGAGTTATCTACAGAAGAAGAATCGAATACAGATGAACAGGAAGCAATTCAAGTATTAGAAAATGAATCTTCTACTCAATCAGTAGATTTTGAAACAAAAAATGATCATGTTGCTAAAGGAACTTTAGAATTTGATATTTACTTCCAAACTCCACTTTCAGAAGTGAAAGGAATGAACTTATTACTTAAACGTGATGGAAAAGAGCTTGGAAATTTTAGTTTAGATCAATTAAGTGGGGAATTCGGAAAATTTACCTATACAATCGAAACATTAAATTCTACACGTCAGTTATCACAAGATGAAGATATTTATTTTGTTCATGTGACGATTAATGGCTTAGAAACTGGGAACTATGAAGCAGTATTAACTGCTGATGGTTATCAAACAACAGTCATTCCAAACATTAATTTAGATAAATATTCTAAACGTGTAAAATTTTCTGCTTCTAGCTCAGAAATGGATCAATATGTAAAGATTGATGAAGAGTATCCAACTACGTTTTTAGTAGGGGATGTGAATCAAGACGGAAAAGTTTCTAATCAAGATTATGATTTAGTCTTTAATGCTTTAGGAACAGAAAATGAAAGCTATGACTTAAATCGTGACGGGAATGTAGATATTACGGATTTATCATATATTTATGGAAATATTGGAGCAGTAGCTAAAACGGTTAACATAGAAGATACAAACTTAATTGTTGATATGAATGAGATGACAGTTAGCTCACTGAATACAAATATCAGTGATAACCAAGATATTTCAAATTTATTCATTGATGATCAAACAACAGTAAATCTTTCAAAAAATGATAATCAAGCTCCATCAGAAGAATCACCATTAACAATTGATGTAGATTTTGGTGCAGAAAATGAAGCAGTTTTAATGGATAAAATCGTGATTAAAGTTCCAACAACACAAACAAGTAATGATGAAGTTGGAATTCCAGAAAAAGGATTCGTTACTTATGTTGATGACGCAGGTAAGGAACATACTGTTTCATTCGATACTACAACAGCTCGCGCTGCGGGAGATATTACAATTGATTTAGGGTCACAAGTAGCAGTTAAGAAAATTTCAATTAATGTAACTGGAAACCGTGGAAATAAATCGATTTCTCAAATTGCAAAAGTGGAATTCTTAAATAATGTTTATAAAGAGTTACCAGCTCCTGATATGAATATTCCAGTCATTAAAACTGTTGAAACTTCAACTAATCTTCATGATGAGCGAATTACATTAACTTGGGATGCCGAGCCAAATGTAACAAGCTATGAAGTTACTTATGAACAATTAGATGAGAATACAGGTGCTGTTTTAAAAACGAAAAAACTTCAAACGAATGAACCTAAAATTAATATCTTAGATAAAGATATTACACCATATAGTTTATATCGTGTGAAAGTTCAGTCATTAAGCGGGGAATGGTCAAGTGGATATGCAACAGAAGATGCTAGTCCAGTAGGATTTGATAAGAAACCTGATAACGTAGATGAAAATTATAATCCAATTCAAGATTACTATAATGGAAACATTGGAAGTGTGACAGAAGTACAAGTTATTCCAATTCAGTCACCAGATGTCCCAATTAACTTAGTAACAAAACCTGGATATAAATCATTCTCTGTAACATGGGAGAAACATATCCAAGCTCGTGACTTTGATATTTACTATCGTAAAGTTGGAGATGAAAATAAAAAATGGATTAAAGCTAATGAAAATAGAATTGAAGTTAGTGAAACAGATGCAGCTGTAACCAATCCAAGTAAAGATTATTTAGTACGTGCTGGAAGCTATACAATCAATGGATTAGAGGATAATGCGACATATGAAGTACGTGTGACGGCAACTAACCATTTAGGAACAAGTAAAATGTCAGATAGTTATTTAGCAAGTACTGAGAATATTACGCCACCAGTTATGCTAGGTTATAAATTAATTAACCTTCCAAATCAAGATAGCTTAGTCGGAACAGAACATATTGTTAATGTTACGAATAAAAATGATTCAAACGATGAAGGTGGATGGGGATCAGACAGTGCTTTAACGTATGATTCAAAATATGCCTTAGTTGACGGTGATTTTGGAACATCATGGAAAGTAAATGATTGGGATACAGGAGCAGTTTATGGTTCAAATCGTGGATCAATTATTGAATTCGATGACACGTACACAATCGGTTCAATCTCATTTGCTCAGTCTATGGAACAGGGTTACAAGGTAGATGTTAAAACTGTCAAAATTACTTATTGGACAGAAGATAATCAACAGACAGTGAAAACATTCGAATATCCTTCAAGGAAAGTATCAAATACTCATAACGTATTTACATTAACTTTAGATGAACCAATTGATGCGAAGAAAATTAAAGTTGATATCGCAGGATATGGTGGTTCAAAACAAAGTATTTCAGAGTTACGTTTCTATCATTATGATTCATTAGAAAATGACGTAAAAGATTTATTTAAAGATGAATTACGTGTTGAATTAAAAGAAACAGTGACAGAAGAAATGATTCAAGTATTAGTTGATCGTGCGAATACTGTTGACCCAATTAGTCAAGAGTATCATCCAAACCGTGAAACAATCTTAAAAGAATTACAATTAGCACAAGATTTATTAGATGATCAAAATATATCTCAAGAAATTGTTCAATTAGATGCTTCACTTCGAGATAATGGTGCTGCACTTGGAATGGCGAATGCATGGCAATCATTAGGAGCAGTAGCTCGTCCATCAGTAGATGAAAATAGTCAACAAAAAACAATCTCTGTTTATATGGGATCAAGTGATGCAAATACACAAGTAGAAATTGCATTCTTACAAGCATATGGACAGCCAGGACAATACATCAGTAAAACAACTGTCATTAAACCTGGACGCACAGAAATTACGATTCCAGAAATTTTCACTGCCGATGTTGAAAAAGGTGGAGCTATTATGGCGAAAGTGAAATCTGGTGCAACAGATGCAACAGTACAAATTCGCTTAAGTAATATTGAAGAAATTCCACATTTAAATGTTAATAATTTAATTAACGATGAAGCAAATGAGACTGAAGTTAAATCCTTAATTAAGGATTATATTACTGAATTAACAACTTATGTTAATGAATTGCCTTCTAAATATCCATCATCAGTAACAGATGAGGAAAAATTAAATAATGTTTATTCTTATGATCAGCAAACTTCTGTTTTAAACTGGACAGATATTGAAGGAGATCGATTCACATTATCAGTTCCAGCAACAGAAATTTTAAAAGGAATTCAATCAGGAAACTTAACACTTGAACAACAAGTTGATAGAGTATATGAAGCTTTATTAGCATGGGAACAAGAAATGTTAGTAACTTATGCTAAAAAAGGTGTATTTGAATCAGTACAAGACTTTGATCAAGATGGAGAAATCACTTCAACAGATACACAATATTACAATAAGCATAAAGCTCCAACAACACGTTTAAATGTTAAATATCAACGTATGATCATGGGAGCTGCTGCTTATGCGTCATCACATCACGTTGGAATTGGATATGGGACAGTAGCAGGATTAATTCAAGGTGTTCCTTACAAGATAGGTGAAAATGGAGAGGTTACAAATAAAGATACAGCTAAGTTCTATGGGGCATTAATGGGACATGAAATTGGTCACGTTGTTGATACAACAAACCGTGTATTCCCTGAGACAAGTAACAATTTATTAGCTGAATTAACAGATACAATGTTAGATGAAGATGCACCAAAAGTAAGTGGAGCATTAACTGAACTTTATCAAAAAGTAACGTCAAATACAGCAGGACTATCAACAAATCGTAATGTTGTTCTTGGAATGCTTTGGCAACCACATTTAGCTTATGATAATGAATCAACATATAAAATGTTATTAACAAACTTTGATGGTGATTTATTAGATGATACATATTTCGCTAAATTAAATCGTGCTTACCGTGAAATGACAGCTGAAGAAAAAGCTAATGGTGATCGTGATCAATGGTTAATTCGCTTATCTTCAAAAGCTGTAGGTAAAGATTTAACAGATTTCTATGAAGCTCACGGAATTATTGCAAATGCAACGACGTTAGCTTACGTTAGTCAATTTGAAAAAGAGACACGTCCAATTCAATATATTAATGATGAGGCACGTCGCCGTCGCTTAGAAGGAACAGCTGAGATGCCAGAGGCTACACAATTACAGGCTTCATTTGGAAATGGTATTACAGATCGTTCATATGTTAATGCAAAAACTATTCCATTTGAATTCTCGGTGACAACTGGAAATGATAACATCTTAGGATATGAAATTATCCGTAATGGACAACCAGCAGGTTTCGTATTACGTGATAAAAACAATGCTGTGACAACATATGAAGATGTTATTTCAGGTGGAAATAATATGACTTATTCATACGAAGTTGTTGCATATGATTACAATTTAAATGCAACGAATAAAGTATCTCTTGGAACAGTTAAAGTTCGTCATGACGGTGGAATTCCTAGTCAATCATTAGAAATTACATCAAGTACAGTTGATGTGATTGATGAAAATAATGATTTCCATGCGGCAGTTCCGAATCCGGGATTAGCTAATATCTTAGATGGGGATACATCAACAATTTATGAGGGACGTAAATTAACAAGCTCAGAATATAACACAATGGATCCTCATAATGATCAATTAAAACCAAACATTACATCATATATTCAACTTGATTTACAATCAGTAAAATCAGTTATCGGATTAAAATACACAGCTCCAGTAACAAATGGATTATTCAAATCAACAATTGGTGATTATGCAATTAAGAATTATCAAATTGATGTAAGTGTTGATGGAACAAACTGGACAACAGTTAATAAAGGAACATTCAAGTTAGATGCTAATAACCCAACTGAAATGATTTACTTCGGAAAAGATGGTGTTGAAGCAGAAAATCAATTAAATACATATCAAATTCGTTATGTACGTTTATATGCATTAGCTGCTAACAATATTTCAGTTGCTGAATTAGAATTAGTTGGACCTCCAGGAGATAACATCGAAATTGGAGTATCGAGTGATAATCAAACCTATGAAAATGGAATCGGTATTTTATCAGAAGATTACATTTATCAAGCAGATAATCCTGAAACAGCAGATGTGAATGAAGAACAAAAAATTCCACAAGGATCAGTTGTGATTACAGGAGAATACTCTGGTAATCCAGCCTTCAATATTCCATTAGTATTAAATGAAAATGATCAACATATTGCTGATGAATATAATGGGATTTTATTAGCAAATATCCCAAGTGATGGAGACTTAGAAGAGATTTCAGAAGGAACATGGATTTATTGGGTAGAACCAAAATTCGTCGAGCAATTCAAACAAAATCAATCAATTTTTGCCGAATTATATCGTACAGATACAGCAAATCTTACAACAGATGGACAACGTTTAGTAAGTAATACATTTATGATTGATGTTCCTGAAAACTTACCATCAATTTCTTTTAATAAAACGAAAACAGTAAATCATCAAGTAGTTAAAAAAATTACAAAAGAACAAATTACTAACATCACACGTTAGTAACGAATTGGATGAAGATGAGAAATACTCATCTTCATTACTTAAGGAGAGAAGTATGAAGAAATTAAACACGAAAAAATTTATGTTTAGTTTATCTGCAATTACGGTTACGGCAGCAGGTGCTATTTTCTTTTCTCAATCAGGTGGAGCAGCAACTCCAGTTACGGAAGATAACATTGGATTAGCCATTGATAAACTAGATAAAGATACATTAAAAATTTCATTATCGAATGTTGTTGAAATGCCGAAAGCCTTACAATTTAGTGTTAAACTTGATGGAGACATTTCTTTTAATGAAGATAGTTTAAATTGGTTAGTCACTAATACGGCTAATAGTGAAGTACAAAAACAAGTTAAACTAAGTGATGATAAAAAAGCATTAGATTTCTATATTGTATCTAATCAGCCATTAACAAAATCAGGTGGAACAATTGAGATTGGGGAAATTAATGTTATTTCTTCTAAAGAGGCAACTAAATATACATTAACATCAGATGTTCATGAAGATGGAACAGGTTATAAATATGTCGTAAATGCAACAAATAAACAGGTGACTGGACCAGCATTAACTGTTGATAATGGAGGTGCCTTAACATATAACACATTACCTCAATTAGAGTTAATCGATTCTTCTAAGATTGTAGAAGGAAAAATCATGTTAACAGTAGGTGATTCATTTACTAATGAAGAACAGTTAGCCTATGTCATTGCAACTGATGAGGAAGATGACAATGTAACAGTAACAGTTGAAGGGAATGTTGATACAAGTATCATCGGTTCATATACGTTAACTTATAAGGTAACAGATTCATTAAATGAAACAACGACTTTAACTGTTCCAGTTATCGTAGAGAATAAGGTAGAAAATGCTTCAAATCCTGTTATTGAGGGTGTGAAGCAACAAGTTGAATTAACTGTTGGAGATTCATTCGATGTATTAGAAGGAATTACAGCGGTTGACCATACAGGATATAACATCACAGTTAAAGCAACAGGTGATTATATAACGACACTTGTAGATGGTATTGTAACTAAAGCAGGTATTTATACGATTCAATATGATGCACAAGATCGTTGGGGGAATCCAGCTGCAAGTCAGACAACAACATTAATTGTTGCTGAAAAACCAAGTTATATCATTCCAGATGCCTTAAAACCATTAATTGATGAGACAGTTGTTTCTATTATTGAAGGAGATGCAACTCAAGCTAATCCATTAGCATTAACAGTCGTTGATTCAGCAGAGGTAGCTAAGTTACAAGCAATGATGGAATCATTTAATGCTTATGAAATGGTTGTTGAACGTCAAGAACAAGATGGAAAAGTAACATATGATGTGACATTAACAAATGGAACTGATACATATTACTTAGTAATGACAGCATTAACAACTCAAACAGATGTTGTAAATTATTTAGATTCACTTGTTAAAGACACAACAACACCTGAAGACAAACCATCAACAGATGACAAACCATCGACAGATGACAAACCATCGACAGATGACAAGCCATCAACAGATGACAAACCATCAACAGATGATAATCAGTCAGGAACAACAACGCCTGAGAATAAACCGTCAACTGATAATAATGGAACAGGTACAACAGACTCAGACAATCAACCTGGAACAGGGCTTGAAGCACAGTTGCCACTTATTATAAGTGGAGCATTAGCTGTTGTAGCGGGAATGTGGTTACTTTTAAAACGTAAAGTTGTTAAAAAATAAAGTTTTAAAATCCTAGTAGATATCTGCTAGGATTTTTCTCATTTAGACGACTTTTTTATCACATCGATGGGTGTTTAACATATAGATAATAGGAGAAAAGCAATATTATAAAATTTTATATTTTTGGTTTATTTTGCTAAGATATTTCGTATATTTTAAGGAACGATTTTTAAGGGAGGGCTGCATTTGATGAGAAGTTTAGTGCGGGCAGTCATTGTTGAAGATGGGAAACTGCTTTGTTTAAGATTTTCAGATGATGTAGATAAGGACACGTTCTATTATATGTTACCTGGTGGTGAAGCTTTAAAAGTAGAAAATATATTTGATGCAACGGTGAAGCATTGTTTAGATAAAGTAAATTTAAATGTAAGAGTCCATGATTTATTATTTGTTCGGGATTATGAGGCACATCGTTTTGATGGCCATCAATCAAATCAGGTTCGTGAGATAGAACATATCTTTTTATGTCATGTCATTGAGAAAAAAGATAAACTATTTGATATTAGTACAGATTATAGTCAAGTAGAAGTAGAATGGATTCCGATTAAAAAATTAACGGAGTATGCCTTTTATTCACAGCAATTAAGTGAAATGATTACTTCGTTTTGTCGGGGAGATGTTGTTGACATCTATTTAAAAGAATAAAAGCCATCCGTATTTGGATGGCTTTTATTGATTGAGCGAGAGTCGTTTATAGATTTGTGGAATGTTGTTAAGCGTGGCATTAATTTTATAAGAGACATCTACCTTGTGGATAGTTGCAGTGAGACAATTGTTTTCAAATTGATAGTTCTCGATTTCAAATCCATCACATTTAATATGATAAAGCAACTCGCTAAATGGATAGTTTTTTAAATCTTTTTTCTCATGATAGTAAATATAAGGTTGATTCACAACTAACCGCTCTGTTCGTTTAAGTTGTTTAAGATTATGAATCGTTGTTAATCTTCGTTGAGCAATATATTTATTTGGATAAAAAAGTGTTGCAGCAATATCGCTGTTAATGGGTAAGTGAGAGAGACAATATTCAATTAAATTAATATCTCGTTGTGTGAGTTGACCTTTTACATTTTTCATAGAAGTATCTCCCCCTTGGCAAATAGTTTATCAAACTAAGAATGTCGAAGGTTATAGAAATAAGATTTTCGTGTGTACACCTTGATGGATAGTCAAATTTATACAGATGATTTTTGTCTAATTCAAAAGAAGTTTTGTTGATTTGACGAATAATTGGATGCTTTGGAATCAACAGGAGTGTCTGATTTAAAAGAGAATCTAGCTTCATTTTCACTTTAATGTCTAAAGGTGTCTGAAATATGCTATAATAAAGGCATTATGAATTTGAAGAGGTGAATTTTGTGAGTAAGCCAACGTTTTATATTACAACTCCAATTTACTATCCAAGTGGGAAATTCCACATCGGGACAGCTTATACAACTGTAGCTTCTGATGCGATGGCTCGTTATAAACGTGCTCGTGGATTCGATGTTCGTTTCTTAACTGGGATGGATGAGCATGGACAAAAAATTCAAGAGAAAGCGCAAGAAGCAGGCAAAGAGCCACAAGCATATGTGGATGAAATTGCAGATGCAGCGAAAAAGTTATGGGAAATGATGGACATCACAAATGATGACTTCATTCGTACAACTGAAAAACGTCATGAAGAGATGGTAGAAAAAATCTTCGCTAAATTTATGGAAAACGGAGATATTTATAAAGGACATTATGAAGGGTTATACTGTACACCTTGTGAGTCATATTATACAGAAACACAATTAGTGGATGGAAAATGTCCTGATTGTGGACGTGAAGTAAAAGTCGTGAAAGAAGAGTCTTACTTCTTCAACATGAAAAAATATGCGGATCGTTTAGTAGAATACTATAATGCAAATCCTGAATTCATTTTACCTGAATCACGTAAAAACGAGATGGTAAACAACTTCATCAAACCAGGTTTAGAAGATTTATCAGTGTCTCGTACAACATTTGATTGGGGAGTAAAAGTACCAGGTGACCCTAAACACGTCATTTATGTATGGGTAGATGCATTATCTAATTATATTACAGCGTTAGGATATGGATCTGATAACGATGAGTTATTCAACAAATACTGGCCAGCAGACGTTCACGTGGTTGGTAAAGATATCGTTCGTTTCCATACAATCTATTGGCCAATCTTCTTAATGGCATTAGATTTACCATTACCTAAGAAAATCTTTGCTCATGGATTTATCATGATGAAAGACGGAAAAATGTCTAAATCAAAAGGAAACGTTGTTTATCCAGAAATGTTAATTGAACGTTACGGACTTGACGCTGTGCGTTACTTCTTATTACGCGAATTACCATTCGGACAAGACGGAGTCTTCTCACCAGAATCATTCGTTGAACGCGTAAACTTCGATTTAGCCAACGACTTAGGAAACTTATTAAACCGTACAGTTTCTATGATCAATAAATACTTCGGTGGAGAAATCCCAGCTTACGCAGGTCAAGTTACTGAATTCGATCAAACATTAGAAGATTTCATTAAAACAACGGTTGAAAAAGTTGAGAAAAACTTTGAAGACATGCAATTTAGCATCGTATTAGCTGATATCTGGGCATTAGTGGCTCGTACAAACAAATACATCGATGAAACAGCGCCATGGGTATTAGCGAAAGATGAAGCAAATAAAGAAAAATTAGCATCAGTGATGAATCATTTAGCAGAAAGCTTACGCCAAATCGCGATCATGATTGAACCATTCATGCCTCATACAACGCCACAAATCTTCGCTCAATTAGGAATTGAAGGAGAAGCGTCTAAAGTATGGGATAGCTTAACTAAATTTGATACATTAGCTCAAGGAACAAAAGTGGTTGAAAAAGGAACACCTATTTTCCCACGTCTGGAGGTAGAAGTAGAAGTGGAATACATTAAAGATCAAATGTCACAATCAGTTAAACCAACGACTGAAGAACCTAAAAAAGAAGAAAAAATCGAAGAAGTTGAAACAACTCCATTAATCGGAATCGATGACTTCATGAAAGTAGAAATCAAAGTTGGTCAAATCAAAGAATGTAAACAACATCCGAAAGCAGACCGCTTATTAGTCTCTCAAATCGACTTAGGATCAGAAGTTCGCCAAATCGTATCTGGAATCGCAGAACACTACCAACCAGAACAATTAGTCGGACGTAAAGTCTTAGTTGTAACAAACTTAAAACCAGTAAAACTTCGTGGTGAATTATCAGAAGGTATGGTATTAGCTGCTTCAAATGATGGAACATTAACATTACCAACAATCATCGACGAATTACCAAACGGATCAAAAGTAAAATAATAAAAATAGCTGTGCATTTGCACAGCTATTTTTATTATTTTACTTATAAATTGAATGAACAATTTTTAATTAACTATTGAATATTTCATATAAAATTTTTATGGTGGAGATGGGCGTACCGGTTAGTATCCACTTCCATGTATAGGTTATATAAATACTAAATTGATAATTGCATGGGTAATCTTGATTTTTGGGCATGTTTTTAATATTTTTACAATCACCTTCAAGTAAGTAATCTTAAATAAATGTATGATTTCAACCATGATTACATCTTCTTTTGTCGTTGATCTTATTTCATAACCCTCGATAGTGATTACTGTTATAGCATTTTCTAATAGCTTCTATCGATACGCTAAGTATATGAACAATATCAATCCGGTCTTTATCTGCATGAGTATAGAGCTATCTAATTTCTTCGTAATTATTCCTACTATTAGCTATTTCTTCAAAACCTCTAACTTGATATTCATTTTTACAGAATCTTTTTAGATTGACTAATATTTTTCTAATAATTTTATTTAGTAGAGGTCTAATGTTCTATTTTAGGGTTTATAAAAAGTTGAGGTTAAGTACATTTTGTGAGAAAATAGGGGTGTTATATACATAAAAAAACAGAGATAGTTTTATTGTGAAAGAGGCGGAGAAGAATGATGAACGTAACAATAACAGACTTGAAAAAAAGAATAGATGATTTAGGGAATCAATATTATAAGATGATGTTTGTTATTTTTAAAAATTATTCGATTGAAACCTTTTCTAGCAAATTAACTGATACTCGAATATTAAATATTAATTTTCAACTAAGTGAAAAATTATTGGTTATTCCAGCTAAAGATTATTATTGGCATGTCACTGACTTTCTACTTAGTTTTATGGATGATGATAAAATGACTTATATCTTAAACCATATTGATATTTTATTTGATCCAGTATTAGCAATTCAGCCAATAAGTGTTTTGGAAAGTATTAGTCGCCAACGTAAAATTGTTGTGATTTGGCCTGGCGAATACAGGGAAGGAAAATTATTTTATGCCGAACCACAACATTCTGAATATTTTAAGACTCAGGGGCCTGAAAATCTTGTAATAACGATCTAAATGAGGGAGGAAGACAATGTTACAGTATAGTGAATTAATTAACTTTGAACCCGTGGAATCGGTAGTTCAATTAAAAGATGCCAATGATTTGCAACGAGCACAACATTTGCTAGATACATATGTAATTTCTGATAATATGGCGGAAAAAATCTGTCATGATATTATCGAAAATATTCAATTTGATCGCCAAGTTGACAACAAAGGAATGCTTATTGTCGGAAATTATGGGACAGGTAAGTCTCACTTAATGAGTGTTATCTCAACTATTGCTGAAATGCCAGGTGCTAGTAAGTATCTTAAAAATACAGAAGTGGCTGATAAGGCAAAAGAAATTGAAGGAAAATTTAAAGTTATACGAGCCGAGTTTGGTGCAGTAACTAAGTCATTACGTGATATTATTTGTAGTGAACTAGAACGAGGTTTAGAAAACATTGGAGTAGATTTTACTTTTCCAGCAGCTCATGAGGTCAATAATAACAAGGACATGCTATTTGAAATGATGGAACTCTTTAATGAACAATATCCTGATCAAGGTTTACTTTTAGTCATTGATGAGTTATTAGATTATTTACGTGGACGTAAAGATCAAGATCTTGTTTTAGATTTAGGTTTCCTTCGTGAAATCGGAGAGGTTTGTATGAATTCTCGTTTCCGTTTCATTTCTGGTGTTCAGGAAATGCTATTTGACAACCCTAAATTTAGCTTCGTCGCTGATTCTTTGCGCCGAGTTAAAGAGCGATTCCGCGAAGTTCGTATTGTTCGTGAGGATATTGCATTTGTTGTATCGGAGCGTCTTCTGAAAAAAGACGATCAACAAAAAGCATTGATTAGAGAGCATCTAAACAAGTTTACAAAAATGTATCATGGGTTAAGCGAAAATATGGAAATGTATGTTTCTATGTTTCCAATTCATCCAGATTATCTAGAAACATTTGAAAAAGTTAACATTGCTGAAAAACGTGTAGTATTACAAACTATTAGTCAAGAAATTAAAAAATTATTGGATAAAAAAGTACCTGAGGAGGGAACAGGATTTATTTCTTTTGACCGTTACTGGAGTTATATTGAAGCAGATTCCTCTTTACGTACAGTAGACTCAGTAAAGACAGTTATGGGAAAAGTCCAAACATTAAAAAATGTAATTAATACTGGAGTCAAACTTTCTTATCGTCAAATGGCTGATCAACTAGTAAATGCTTTGGCAGTATACCGATTAACCACAGATGATTTAAAAATCCCTATCGGATTATCTTCTGAGTCATTACGTGATAAATTATTCATTTTCCATCCAATGCTACTTGAAATGGGGGAAGATGCAGAGTTTTTGACGACAATGATTGAGTCAGTACTTAATGATGTTATGAAAGCAGCTAGTTTTCAATTTCTATCATTTAATAAAGACAATAGTCAATACTTTGTTGATGTTGATAAAGCTACTGCTGTTGATGATTTAATACAAAATCGAGGGGAAGAACTTAATGGTGGAAGTCTTGATCGATATTATTTCCAAGTTCTAAAACAAGCCACAGAAGTTTCTGATACTCCATATATCGATGGATATAAGATTTGGCTTCATGAAATTCCATGGAAAGCTCGACGTGTAAAACGCCAAGGATATTTATTCTTTGGTGCACCTAATGAACGTTCGACGGCTCAACCTGAGCGTGATTTCTATATTTATATGCTCCAACCATTCGAAGAACCAAGGTTTAAAGATGAACAAAAAGAAGATGAAATTTTCTTCCGACTAGTGAAAAAAGATGAAGAGTTTACACGATTGTTACGCTTGTATGCTGGTGCAAGTGAAATGTATCATGATACATCCACAAATCGTAATCTTTATAAACCAAAGATGGATGAATATCTTCGACAACTTATTAAATACTTAAAAGACCATTTTGTTGATATGTTTGAAGTCACATATGTTGGGAAACGAATCCATGGCGGTGGGCATGGTGGGTTATTTAGTATGAAGAAACTAGATACGTTAGTAGAGCTAATTGATAATATTGCAGAAGAACCAATGGCAACTTGGTTTAAAACAAAATATCCAGATTATCCTGTGTTTAGTCGTTTAGAAAAAACCTATTTAACAAAAGAGAATTTACATACGTATGTCAATGATGCTTTAGGGTACTTGAATGGACGACGCACCAATCAGGGTGAAGCATTGCTTGTAGGATTAAAGCTAATTGATCAAAGAGGGAATGTCAGCGTTAGGGATTCAATATATGCCCAATGGATTTTAGAGCTACTTTCTAAAAAAGCACCTGGGCAAGTAGTTAATTATAACGAATTAATAGAGATCGTGTATACAGTCCAAGGAACAGAAGATTTCAGATTGTCAAAACAATTTAAGTTAGAACCTGAGTTAGTCGTTGTCATCCTGGGGGCTTTAATTCAAAACGGTGATATTGTTGTTACTATCGGTGGGAATTCATATGAGGCAATGAATTTTTCAGATTTTACTCGTTTAAAGATTAGTGAATTAACTGAATTTAATCATCTGAAAAGACCAAGTGGAATGCCTGTTTCGACTGTACAAGCGCTGTTTGAAATGTTCAATGTTTTGAAAGTGGATTTTACTAATAATAGCCAAATTGATCAAGCTATTAAACAGTTGATTACTGAAGTAAAGAATGAAATCCAAAAAGTCGTTAAAATGAAAAACAACATAGAAACTAAATTTCAAATATGGGATGGCCAATTGTTTGATCGTGAAGAGAAAGCTGTATATATTAGTAAGTTGAATAGTTTAAATGAATTTTTACAGGGACTTACGAGATATGATACACGCGCCAAAATGGTAAATCTTAAATATGATATTTTACGTGTTGAAGTTGAACGTGAAAACTTGAAATTAGTTCAAAGGTTGGATTCTTTACAACAGAAAATTAATGAGTTAAAAATAACGACAGATTATTTAGGTAAAGCGAAGCATATTATTTCTCCTGGTAAGGTTTGGAATGAACAATTAGAAGAGGTTTTGAATAATCTGAACTTGGCTTTGAAAGCAAATGAGGATACTTCAAAAGAGGTGACTAGACTTGAAAAGCTAAAGAAAGAGTACATGGAATTTTATTTCAAACTGCATCAGAAATACCGATTGAATGCCTCTGAAAGTAGAAAGAAAATAGATTTAATGCAAGATCCACGTGCAAAAGCATTGAGAACATTAGCAGAGGAAGTTTCCTTATTGCCGGAGAGTGTATTTAAAGAATGGCAACAAAAATTTAATAACATTCAGGCATGCTATTTATTGACTATGGATGAACTACAACATTCTCCTGAATGTCGACATTGTCATTTTAATTCACGCGAGCAAGTTAGTGATGTAAAAATTCTGCTTGTCCAACAGGAAAAATTTTTGAATCAAATGTTAGAATCTTGGACGGAAAGATTGTTACTAGAATTGGAAGATTTAAAAGTTCAGGAGAGTATTAATCTATTGCCACTGAAACAGCAAAAATTAATTAAAGAATTTATTTCTGAAAAGGTATTTGACTTACCAATCTCTCAAGATTTAATTAATGCAATTAACACAGTTCTAAAAGGAATTTGCAAAGAACAAATTGATTTAAATCAAGTGCTTGCTGTTTTCGGTAACGGTAGTCCAATTACAGTGATAGAGGCACGCAAAAATTTTGAAATTTTATTACATAGTTTAGTTGGAGAACATAATCAAGAACAGGTGCGTTTAGAGATAAAAATGAATCAGGAAGAGGTGTAGGAATGACTAAGCAAGATAGTTTATTTGATTTACATCAACAGACAGACAATAGCCCAGTTGTCTGTTTAGGAATGAAATTTGAAAATGAAGAATCTAGACGTGAATATTTTCGTGAAGAACTTCGTAAGAAGCTTCCTGATTTAAAGCGAATTGAAGGATTTCCCATTGGGGAAGATGAAGATATTATTACATTGTCTGATCCACCATATTATACAGCTTGCCCAAATCCATGGTTGAATGAATTTATTAATGTTTGGAAAAATAACAGCACAAATGAAAATCACATATCTCCTTTAGCAATAGATATTTCAGAAGGTAAAAGTGACTCAGCATATATGGCTCACGCTTATCATACTAAAGTTCCAGCTAAAGCAATTGAAAAGTATATTTCACACTTTACGTCAAAAGAAGATATCATTTTTGATGGATTTTCAGGATCAGGAATGACAGGTGTTGGTGTGGAGTTGGCAAACAAAAATGATGAAGGACATAGAAAAGTGATTTTAAATGATTTATCACCGATTGCTACTTCCATTTCTAGAAATTATAATTTACCTCAGAATAACAAACAATTTATTTCATTGGCAAAAAAAATATTAAAAGATGTTACTAATGAATTAAATTGGATGTATGAAACGATTGATGAAAATGGTAATTTGGCTAAAATAAACTATGTTGTGTGGAGTGAGACTTTTTTATGTCCGCATTGCTCTAATGAATTAATATATTGGGATTTGGCTATCGATGAAAAAGCAAATAAATTCAAAGACAGTTTTAATTGTAATGAATGTGGTGTTCACCTTAACAAAAAAGATTTAAGGAAAAACTTTGTTACAATATATGATGACATTTTAGAGAAGACAATTTCAGTTGTAAAGCATGTGCCGGTAATTATAAATTATTCAATCGGTAATAAGCGATACGAGAGAAGAGCAACAAAGTTTGATTTAGATCAACTTGATCAAGTTGATGCATATCAATTACAGAAAGATTTAATACCTATTTTTAGATTTTTTAAAGGGGATGAAATTGATAGATTAGAAAATTCTTACGGATATACTCACTTACATCACTTATATACAAAAAGATCCTTTATTTTTCTTTCTAAATGTATGGAATATGCTAAAGAAAATAGCAATTCTTTATTGATTTCTTGGATTACTTCATCACTTTTGAGAACAACTAAAATGTACAAATTTACTCTTAATCGTAAAATGGGTACTGTAAGTGGAACATACTATATTCCATCACTTTGGGTAGAAAATGTTCCAGAAAAGTTATTATTGAGAAAATTAAATGATATTTCTAAGGTTGAATATCCTCAGAATTATCAATCCATTATAAATACAGGGACCATAACAAATTTAGAAATTCAAGAGGAGAGTATTGATTATATTTTTACAGACCCTCCTTTTGGAGAAAATTTAATGTATTCAGGTAACTATTCAGCCTAGTA
>NZ_JAMQUU010000005.1:0-39831 GCF_025594975.1 Turicibacter sp. T129
AGATGTGTATAAGAGACATAAATAATATTTATTACTTTCTAATACGGTTGTTTCAGTCGGCATGACTGGATTATAAGGTCCATAATATCCAGTTTGTGAAGCTTGTTGTTGGTAAACGGGATAAGATGGTTGTGTATATACGGGTTGTTGGTAGTACACCGGTTGGTAAACGGGTTGATAGACAGGATAGGCATATCCCCCTCCTCCACAACAAGGGCGACCACCACCCCATCCATCAAATAATAGTCCTCCTAAAGCTAACCCGCCGATAAAAGGTAAAAATCCCCATCTTTCATCTTGATTAACACCAGGCATCGCTGATAAATTAGGGACTTGATTGGTTAATGGTGCAGCTGTTCGATAAGGAACTTGAGACGGCACGCTATTTGGATAATTCATTGGCATCAATTCAGACTCCTCCTTCATCTTGCAGTCCTAATTTATGATATGCAAGGGGGATGACATCTGACTCACTTTTATTCTTTGATTAAAAGGAATGAATAAAGTGTCGGACGAGTTAATAAGTTACCTATGTTATTTGGTCGATTTAATCCTCGGTTGACTTGTAAGGTTAATTGATCGGCAAAGCGATAAGTTCCTGAATAAAATTGAGAACAACCTGATGTACTAGATTGTCCTCTACAATGTCCAGATAGTTGAACTTCAATTGGATAATCGGTTACTTTTGCAGCTAATGTTGGTTCATGAAGGAGTAGAATGTTAAAATTATTCGTATTAGTAGATTGTGAAAGCAAGGTATTCAAATCAGGTGAGCTTGATAACGAATCAATCCCGATAAAATTAATGCCTTCACTGCTACCGTTATAGAGTTCAAGTGACTCATTACGAAGAATTTTAAAAGAAGATGTCGTAAGAATATGACTGATTTCATCTGGCTGGCTTAAATCTTTATCCCCTAAGATGGCAAGCTTAGCAAGAGAAGGTTTTAATTGAGAGAGAATTTCGATTGTTTGTGAGCTTAGACTTGAAGTGATGGCTCCTTTTTCAAATAGATCCCCGGTAAAAAGAATAATGTCTGCTTCAAGACGGTTGATTTCATTTACAGATTTTTCAAGAAGCACTAAATCTTCTTCATTTTTAAGATGTAAATCACTAAATTGGATCAGTCGGACTCCATCAAAACTGCTTGGAATATTTAGACTGTTAATAATGGTTTCTTCTACTTTAATGCTATACTTTAAAATACATAGCGAGTAAAAGAAAAATACAATAATAATTGCTGCAACTGAGAGTACATAGATAGGGAATTTCTTCATAATAAATTCATCCTTTACCAAAAAAACTTTTATGACGATATTATATCATAGTTTTTTTAGTTCTATATAGAAACAGATGAATAACATACATTTACTACATCATACTTAAAGTCATCAACAGTTACGATGGAAATTAGTTGATGTTGAAAAATAAGTGAATGAGATGGTAAAGCATAAATAAAAAACAAAAGATGCGTGTCATAGATGTATATTCACTTCTTTCACCCCAAAAGCTAGAACTGAGAATGCCGAAGTAGATGATGGCAGGAAGCCAATGAGCCAGAATGAGTGAGTCTATTGATAAAAGATGAAGAAGTAGAGGTGTCCCTCCGGTTAGGGGAAAGGTTAGAAGGAGTGTAATATTAAAAAGTAGAAAGAGTTGTGGAGATTTTGTGTTTAAATTTTGATTCATTTGAGCACCGTCCTTGTAAAAATGTGTTTTAAACAGTTTTGATGTGTTAAAATAATAGTACAATATAGTAAACAAGGCATAAAAATATGCTAGAGATAAGGGTTGATGCAATGAATACATTAGTTTTAATAGACGGAAATAGTTTAATGTACCGTGCATATTATGCAACAGCATATAGCGGGAATTTAATGAAGACAAGCACAGGTATTTTTACAAATGCGTTATATGGTTTTGTCAACATGATGAATAAAGTCATGGATGATTATAATCACACGCACATGCTAGTGGCCTTTGATGCAGGGAAAACGACATTCAGACATGAGTTTTTAGATAGTTATAAAGATGGACGTAAACCGATGCCAGATGAAATGCGTTCACAAATTAATTTAATTAAAAAATATTTAGACTTACTAGGAGTGAAACGTTTAGAATTACCGACTTATGAAGCGGATGATATTATCGGAACATTAGCGACGCTTGGTGAGCAAACGGATTTTGAAAAAATTCATATCATTACGGGAGATAAAGACTTACTTCAAATGGCTGATGAAAAGACAACCGTTCATATTACACGAAAAGGGGTAACTGATATTGAGTCATTTACACCAGAAGCAGTCTTTGCTAAATATGAATTATCGCCAAGTCAGATTGTTGATTTAAAAGGATTAATGGGAGATCCATCGGATAACTTACCAGGAATCCCAGGGGTTGGAGAAAAAACAGCGATTAAATTGTTAAAACAATTCGGAACAGTTGAAAACCTAGTAGCTCATACAGATGAGTTAAAAGGGAAAATGAAAGAAAAAGTAGAAGCGAATGTGGAACAGGCTTTGCTTTGTAAACGTATGGCAACGATTCATAAAGAAGTTCCACTTCCAGTTACATTTGACGACTTATTGTATCAAGGACCAGAGGCAGCAGAACTCATGGACTTCTTTAAGGAGATGGAGTTTAATGCCTTTCTAAAAAAAATGAAGCTTGAAGAAGTAAAAGAAGAAAAGCCGAAAGCACCGATTCGTATCATTTTAGAAGCGGGAGAGTTAGAAACGTTAAGTTATCAAAATAGTGCCATTCATGTAGAGATTTTTGAGGAAAACTACCATCAGGCTAATATTTTAGGAATTGCGATTGTAAATGAGACAGACGCTTATTATGTGCCTTTTGAAGTGGCAAAGGAAAGCCAAGCATTCATGTCATTTTTAGCGGATGAAGGTGTTAAAAAATCAGTATTTGATGTGAAGCGTTCACGTGTTGCGTTAATGTGGCAAGGATTTGATTTACGTGGTGTTGATTTTGACTTATTATTAGCGACATATGTCATTAATCCAACGAATGTAAGTAATGAATTCAAAAAAGTAGCTCTACATTATGATTATGACGATGTGTTATATGATGAAGAAGTGTATGGAAAAGGGGCGAAACGTGCCGTTGCACCGATCGAGAAAGTGGCCCAACATTCCATTGATATTGCAACTGCAGTCTTTAAGTTAAAAGAAACCGCGCTTGAGCAATTAAAAGAACAAGAGCAGTTAAGTTTATTTGAAGAGATGGAAATGCCTCTTGCTGAAGTACTAGCAGTGATGGAGTATAACGGAATGTCTCTTGATCTAACGACATTAGATGAAATGGGTCAAGATTTAAAAGGGCGTATTGAAGCATTAGAATCCCAAATCTTTGATCATGTGGGAGCACCGTTTAATATCAATTCACCGAAGCAATTAGGAGAGGTATTATTCGAAAAATTAGGGTTACCGGTTGTTAAGAAAACGAAAACAGGCTATTCAACGAATGCAGATGTATTAGAAAAGTTAAGTGATGCTCATCCAATTATTAAATTAATTATGGAGTATCGTACGTTAACGAAATTGTATTCGACTTATATTGAAGGGTTGAAAAAAGCGTGCTATGAAGATGGAAAAGTCCACACGATTTTCAACCAGGCGCTGACTCAAACCGGACGTCTTTCTTCAATTGAACCAAATCTTCAAAATATTCCGATTCGCTTAGAGGAGGGACGCATGATTCGTCGTGCGTTTGTGCCAAGTCAAGAAGGATGGGTGATTTTAGGAGCTGACTACTCGCAAATCGAGCTTCGAATTTTAGCTCATATTTCAAATACCGAGTCGTTAATTGATGCTTTCAAACATGGAGAGGATATTCATAAGAAAACAGCGATGGATGTCTTTAAAGTGTCAGAAGACGAGATGACGTCAGATTTACGTCGCTCAGCAAAAGCAATTAACTTCGGGATCATTTATGGAATGAGTGCCTTTGGATTATCGGAAAATTTAAATATTACGCAAAAAGAAGCGAAAAAATATATTGATCATTATTTAGAAACTTACTCAGGAATTCATCAGTATATGGAAGATACGGTGAAGTATGCGAAGTTTAATGGTTATGTTTCAACGTTATTTAATCGTCGTCGTTATATTCCTGAATTAACACAGAAAAACTATGCCATTCGTCAATTTGGTGAGCGTACCGCAATGAATGCGCCAATTCAGGGGACAGCGGCCGATATCATCAAAAAAGCGATGATTGATGTTCATCAAGCGATGCTTGAGAAAAACGTAAAATCACGTTTATTACTTCAAGTACACGATGAATTAATCTTCGAAGTTCCACAAGAAGAACTAGATATGATGATCGAATTAGTGACGAAAACAATGGAGGACGTTGTCGAACTACAAGTTCCATTAAAAGCTGACTACTCATACGGACCAACTTGGTACGATGCTAAGTAAGAAGTATTCTAAATAAATAATAACAAAAGGACATCCCATTCATTGGTGATGTCCTTTTGTGTGTTAAATTAATCACGGTTTATTGAGGTTAGGGGATTGTCAGTTGTTTTTTCTTCTAAATGTGCTTCGTAAATTCTAGAGGTCTCTCCCCAAGGATGGTAGCCTAACCCTACATAGTGAAAATCATATTTTTCATAGTATCCGATATGATCGGTACAAAGATAAAGTGAATTAAACCCTAGTTTTTTTGCCTCTTGTTTGATGTGTTCAATAAGGATTGAGCCATATGCATGATGGCGCTCATGTTCTTCGATGTATAGAGCACATAGCCAAGGATAGAGGTCCATTCGACTAATAAAATCATTTGTAATTAACCCTGCACAACCGATAATTTTATCTTCCTTTAATAGGAGATACCACTGAGGTAGCGGACTTTTTGTGTTGAGTGAATGAAGAATACAATCTTCATAAACCTTTAGGCTTTCTGGTGAAGCCCATTTTCCCTGGAAATAACTAATCGCCTGAGTTACAAACTCGGGGTTGGAAGAGACAGAAATCACATGCATAAGATCACTCCGTTTGGTTTAGAATAACTTATTCTATGAAAGGAGGATAACATCTATTCATAGATTTTCTTATAATCCTCTAAAGGTTTTAATTTAATATGAGAGGCTGAAAAAACAGTTTTACAGTGGCTAATTGAATGAGATTTAAAGTTAGAAGATGAGTCGTTATTTGAAGCGGGATATAAGTATTTAAAATAAAGTGAGGCTAATGATGAGGCGTATTTTATCTAGTTTGAACAGGATAGTCGTCTGATTTTTGTTGAATCTTTTTATGGGATAGGTGGTGCTTGATGAATGAATTAAGCACCATTTTTTTATGGTGTTGTATGTTGTTCATGACATTGTGAAAAAATGGAATAATTGATGAATTGCGTAGTGGTTGTATGATAAAATGATTATAAAAGTAGTTTAGCTGGGGTGTAGTTAATGGAGGGTGTAAAAAAGACTAGGGGATGTCAATTTTTTTCGCTTAAAGTTGGATTGGTTTTAGCGATTGTTTTTATTTTTGGAGGTGCTTTCTATTATAATCATCATGTGATTTTGTATCGAAATCAATTGAATCTTTTGGTAAGTTATTTATACGATGAAGTGTCACCTAATCAGGTAGGGGCTGTCTATCAGCGTATGCTTAATGTTGATAGTGATTATCGTGAACGAATTAAGAACGATTTAGAACCGGCTATGATTAGTCGGTATCAATATTATGCGAATCTTTATATGCTTCGAAAGATTGAGTATGAAGAGTATTTGCAATATGAACAAGTCATTGAACCATTATTTTTCTCAAATGATGAGGTTATAGAGACGATAGGTCAGGTCGAAAAATACTATCAATCTCAGCGCGCTTATTTAAAAGGATTCAGTCTTCAACAGCAAGGGCTGATTGAGGAGGCAATTGATTCTTATCAAGAAGTGATGTTTAACGACGAATATTATTATGAACTAGCTAAAATACAAAGACGTGAATGTATTCAAAGTATCAAAAATCAATATTTAACGGAAGCTCATCAGTACTATGAGCAAAAAAATTATATTGAAGCGATTCGACGTCTGGATTACTTGACGCAAACGGATCAAGATGAATTAGTTAACGCTTTGAAATGGTACTATGAGTCTGAATTCTATGTCGAAGCAATTAAAACAGTTGATGATTTCCTGGCAAAAGATGAACTAGCAAGTGCTATCTCGTATTTACAGCAAATATCTGATTCATTTGGCACACAGTATGCGGAGACACTTGAGTTAAAAAAATCAGAGATTAGTTTGCAACGAATGAAACGTCGAGATAAGGTGATGAGCAAGTATGCGTCTAAAATTCAAGTGAATTTAAATACGGAAAGCAGCCAACAAATCATCTCTTATAATGGGATTCCATTACAAGCTACCACGTCATTTAATGTGATTTCTTTTGCAACCAATACTTTTACAACTGTGAAAAAAGAAGTAGATGAAAGTGTAGAAGAGGAGCAAGTCGAACAATATATAAATGTGATGCCTTTACTCGTGACTAATAGTGAGTTAACGAGTGCAACCATGTCAATTTTACTTGGCTATTATAGTGAATTTTTGAATGATTTTGAGCAAGTTGACATTTATGCAGAGAATCAATTATTATATTCTTTTGATATTGATTCGACACAAAAACAACAAGTTTGGATTGATGATCGTGTGATTGAGTGGAGCGAAGTGGAGCTTTCAACACAGGAGGTATATGAATTATTGAATGAAGTTCAGGCCACAACATCGTTAAGCATTGTGTTCCGAGGTCCTCTGATGAACCATTCATTTGAATTAGAATTAGTTGAGAATGCAACATTAATCATGATGGCTGATATTTATCAGTCAATTAATAAATAAACAACTAGATTAGACGAAAAAGGAAGTTAGATAGTATGCCAGAATTACCAGAAGTTGAAACCGTTAAAGAGGCATTGAATCAAACGGTAAAAGGTCAAACCATTAAAGACATTGAACTTCGTTATGAGCCCATGGTAAAAAATATGAGTGCAGATGAATTTAAGGAAAAATTAATTAATCAAACCATTCAAGAAGTGAGTCGACGAGGGAAGTATTTAGTCTTTCATTTTGATGATTATCAATTGTTATCTCATCTACGAATGGAAGGAAAGTATTTTTATGTGGATTCTGATTTTGAATTAAATCCTCATGTTCATGCGATTTTCACGTTAGAAAATGGAAAACGATTATTATATCAAGATACACGTAAATTCGGAACGTATCATTTATACGATAAAGCCATTGATTTAGAAACGACGGCGCCGTTTCAAGTGTTAGGTTTAGAGCCTTTTGCAACAGAGTTTACACCATCATATGTGAAAGAAAAAATTCAGAACAAAAAGAAACCGATTAAATCATTGTTACTTGATCAAACAGTTGTATGTGGACTTGGAAATATTTATGTCGATGAAGTTCTTTATCGTGCCCGATTGCATCCATTAACTTCAAGCTCAGAATTAACAGACAAAGACATTGCAAATGTGGTAAAATATACGGTAGAAGTATTAGCGCGTGCAATTGAATTAGGTGGAACGACGATTCGTACGTTTCGTTCCTCGCATGGAGTTTCTGGAACTTTTCAAAATGAGCTGTTAGTTCATCAACGAAAAGGAGAGAACTGTTACGAGTGTCACACACCGATTGAGAAAATTAAAGTCGGTGGACGTGGGACCTATTTCTGTCCAACGTGTCAGAAGTTAACGGCGAAGGAGATGAAGTAAATGTTAGTCGTTGGATTAACAGGTGGGATTTCATCTGGAAAAAGCACAGTTACTTCATGGTTTTTAGAAAAGGGGATTGTTGTTTTAGATGCAGATCGTATTGTGAGACAACTTCAGAAGCCAGGAAGTCAGTTACTGTATGATTTAGCGCATGAGTTTGGCTCATCTGTGATTAAGGAAAATGGAGAATTAGCTCGTGATGTACTAGGTTCGATTATTTTTCATGATGAGTCGGCAAAGTATAAGTTAAATGAAATGATTCATCCGCTAGTCAAACAAAAAATAGTGGAGGGAATTGAAGTTGCGAGACGAAATGGGGAACAACTTGTGGTACTTGATGTCCCGCTACTGTTTGAAAGTGATTTTGAATCATTAGCTGATTGTACATTAGTTGTTTATGTTCCACGTGACATTCAAGTAAAACGTTTGATGAAGCGTGATGGAATTGATGAGGATTACGCGTTAGCGAAAATTAATTCACAAATGTCACTCGAACAAAAGCGAGATCGTGCTGATTATGTTTTAACTAATGAGCGCTCCATGAGTGAGTTACGAACTCAATTTGAGGAGATGTTTGAGATGCTTTGGGAAAAAGCATGTCAGACTTCTTTAGATTAGTCTTGACATATAGAGTTGCTATGAAATGATGGGAGGAATTAAAAATGGGATTTATGGACATGTTTAAAACGCACTTCGAGTCGGGGGAAAGGGCGACAGATGAGGTGTTGATGACACACTATTATAAAAATAATTATCAACAAACAAAGGCAGGATTGTTAGAGGTCGCTAAAGAGTTAGATTTCAATGTTGCCTTTGAAGACGATATTCGTCAAGAATTAATGTTGAAACGTAAAGATTGTGAGGTTATCGTCACGATTGTAAAAATTAATCCAATCGAAACGACGGTGGATTTTACAGTAAATACAGCAGGTCTAATCAGCTTTGGAAAAGGAAAGAAAGTCATTCAGTCTTTATATCAAGCATTAGATAAGCGATTAATGTTTAAAGGTCTTGCTTTAAACCGATAATATAAGAAATCAATCCCTATTTTAAATAGGGATTTCACATTTTAACAGAAGGAGTGTTTGTGGTGGATACAACGATGATTAAACCGAATACAGAATTCGAACTTTGTGTCACACAAATGATGACTTCGGAAGAATTGCAAATTTTAACGTTACTTTATCAACCTATTATCGGCTCTGTGGCCGTTAGCTTATATATGACTTTAAATACATTAGCTAGTAAAAGTAGTCCCTCTTTATTTTCACATCACTTATTATTACAAGTTTTAAATGTTGGAGTAGAAGATTTATTGGCTTTACGATATAAGTTAGAAGCAGTTGGATTGATTCAAGTGTATGTCACCGAAGAAGATCATCATTTGACATATTATTTAAAGAAACCGATGCAGGCAAAAGCCTTTTTTAATGATGGGATTATTAACGTCTTTTTAAATTTAAAAGTTGGAAATCATGATTATCAGCAATTAAAACAATTATTTGTTCAAGAACTCCCACACATTCAAGGACAAAATATTTCAAAACCTTTCAATGAAGTTTTTGATACAACGGTTCTTATGCGTTCTTCTGCTACTTTACAGGCAAGTCCTTTACCGACAGTGGCGGATAATCAAAAGGGTGTTAAATTAGAATTAGCATTTGATCAAGAATTGTTATTTGCCTTACTGAAGCAGTTTGGAATGGATGATCAGATATTATCTGATAAGCTATTAGATCAAATTAATAAAATTGCCTTTTTATATAAGCTAGATGAACATGAACTAGCGCGTCTCATTTTTGATGCCCTTGATACGGATGGCTTTGTGAATTTAGAAGTGTTCCGCAAGCAAGCGAAACAATACTTCCAATTCTTGAATAAAGGTAAGCCGATTGAGGTTGTGGAGATGCCAAAAACTAAACAGGAGGCGCCACTTATGGATGAGACACAAGCTGCTTTATCAAAAGAAAAGCAATTACTTGTCCATTTATCGCAAAATCCAATTGATTTCCTACGTTTTAAATATCACCAAAAAGAGCCCGTTCCAGCTGATCGGCAGTTAGTAGAGTGGTTAATGGTCGATCAACAGATGGCACCAGGAGTTGTTAATGTTTTAATTGATTATGTATTAAATATTTCAGATGGGCGTTTGCCAAAACAATTGGTTGAAAAAATTGCGGGTGAATGGCAACGTAAAGAAATTAATACAACTGAAAAGGCTATGGTACAAGTTAAGACAATGTTAAAAGCAAAACAAAAACGTGAAATTGAAAAAACAATGCCAGCAGCAGCGAAGGTGTATCCAAAGACAGCTCGAGTCGTACGACAAGAACAAGTGCCAGATTGGTTAAAGGCAAATGCACAACGTGTCGAAGAGAAGAAGTCATTAACGGATGACGATTTACAAAAGATCGAACGTATGAAACAATTACAAAGTCAACTTTTAAATCAGAAAGGGTGAGAGTGGTGCAACGAATTGGAGATTTAATGGCTAGACCAGCAGGGGCGAAGGAAGCTTATACGGAAATTTTAAATGAACCTGAGATTGCAAAAGCATTACATCAATATCAAGATGACATTGATCCATCTTTAATCTCGAATTATATTTCTGATTTAGATGAGTTTTTAAGAAATAAAGAAAAGTGTAACGGATGTGTAGGATTAAATAGTTGTAGGCAACCTATTAAAGGCCATTATCCAACACTGAAACCTTCTTATAAGCAATTAAAGGTGGCGTATACGCCATGTCAGTATGCGTTAAATCAAAAACATTTAGAAAATATTAAGAGTTTCCATATGCCGGCTGATATTTTAAATGCAAATTTCGAACAATTTATTATGGATCCGGAGCGTGCCGAGTTTTATGAAAAGGCATCGTTGTTCATCCATGAATATATGACGACAAAAAAAGGGCGTGGGCTTTATCTATATGGTCCATTTGGAACTGGAAAGACATATATGTTAAGTGCAATTGCTAACATTTTATCTCAACGAGGAATTGTTTGTGGACTTGTTTATTTTCCAGAATTAATTGCTGAAATTAAATCAGGATTTAATAGTGAAAACAGTAGTGCGTATGATAAGATTGAGCAATTAAAACAAATTGAAGTGCTTATGCTTGATGACATCGGAAGTGAGTCCATGACGAGCTGGATGCGTGACGAAGTGTTGGGGCGAATTTTAAACTATCGTATGCACCAAGGATTGCCAACCTTCTTTACTTCAAATCTCGATTATAATCAGCTTCAACATCATTATTCCTATACGCAAAAAGGTGAAGTGGAAGAAATTAAAGGAGCTCGTGTATTAGAACGCATTAAAGCTTTAACAACCCCTGTGGCCATTACAGGAACAAACTATCGCCAAAAACGATAAAAATTGAAGTATTTTTTCTTGATTTCAAAAAAATCATGCATTATAATATGAATCAGACATATAATATATAGGTAATTCGTCACATATTAAAAGTTTTGATAAGGATAAGGTTTAATAAAAACGACTTTTTAGAGAGGAAATCCTCGGCTGTAAGATTTCTAAGAACGCTTATTAAATTACTCCCTTTGAACTGGACTTGAAAAAGATTCCCGCTGGCTGCGTTAAAGCTGAATTAAGTTGCTGATAAAGTCTTTTACTTTATCGGAAATAGGATGGTACCGCGATTTCAATCGTTCCTACTCGTTAAGATTAGGAGCGATTTTTTTATATTCATAAAAATTCGCTCCGATCATCATGAATCACAAAAAGGAGGAAAACACTATGATTAACATTACTTTCCCAGATGGAAATGTGAAACAGTTTGAAAATGGAATTACTGCCGAAGCGATTGCTCAATCAATTTCACCAGGATTACGTAAACGTTGTGTGGCAGCTAAATTAAACGGACATTTATATGATTTAACTCGTCCAATCGAGGCAGATGCAAAAATCGAGTTAATTACAAATGATCGCCCTGAAGCTTGGGAAATCATTAATCACTCTGCGGCTCATTTAATGGCAGCAGCGATTAAACGTCTATATCCAGATGCAAAATTCGGAGTAGGACCAGCTATCGAAGATGGATTCTATTACGATATCGATACAGAAGCAAAAATCACTGAATCAGATTTAGCAGCGATTGAAAAAATGATGCAAAAAATTTCTTCAGAAGCTTTACCAATTATCCGTCGTGAATTAAGCCGTGAAGAGGCAAAAGAATTCTTTGCCAATGATGAATATAAATTAGAATTAATTGATGCTATTAAAGAAGGAGAAGTTATTACAACTTACTCTGAAGGAGATTTCACTGACTTATGTAGTGGAGTTCACGTGGGTAATACAAAAGATGTTAAATTCTTTAAATTATTAAATGTAGCGGGAGCTTACTGGCGTGGAGATAGTGATAACAAAATGTTAACTCGTATTTACGGGGCAGCTGCTTTAACAAAAGATCAATTAGCTGAACACTTACGTATTTTAGAAGAACGTAAAGAGCGTGATCATAAAAAAATCGGACGTGAATTAGAATTATTCACATTCAGTCCATTAGTTGGACAAGGACTACCAATCTGGTTACCAAACGGGATGAAAGTTCGTCAACAAATTGAGCGTTATATTATCGATCTAGAAGAAGAGTATGGATATCAACACGTTGCAACTCCAGTTATGGGATCAGTTGATTTATACCGTACATCAGGACACTGGGCACATTACAAAGAAGATATGTTCGTGCCAATGGAAATGGACAATGAAGAATTAGTTTTACGACCAATGTCTTGTCCTCATCACATGATGGTTTATAAAACAAAATTACGTTCATATCGTGATTTACCAATTCGATATGCAGAGCAAGTTATCCAACATCGCTTTGAAGCATCAGGTGCTTTAACAGGTCTTGAGCGTGTTCGTGCGATGACGTTAACTGATTCACATATCTTTGTTCGTCCAGATCAAATTAAAGAAGAATTCTCACGTTGTTTAGAGTTAATTCATCGCGTGATCAAAGATTTCGGTGTAGAAATCAACTACTATCGTTTATCTTTACGTGATCCAAATAACAAAGAGAAATACTTCGATGATGATAAAATGTGGGAAAATGCAGAATCAATGTTACGTGAAACATTAATTGAAAATAATATCCCGTTCATTGAAGCAGAAGGGGAAGCAGCCTTCTATGGTCCTAAACTTGATATCCAAATCAAAACAGCATTAGGGCACGATATCACAATGTCAACAATTCAATTAGACTTCTTATTACCAGAACGTTTCGATTTAACTTATGTTTCTGAAACTGGAGAAAAAGTACGTCCAGTTGTAATGCACCGTGGATTAATCGGAACTTATGAACGTTTCATGGCTTACTTAATTGAAACATATAAAGGAGCATTCCCATTATGGTTAGCACCAACTCAAGTAACAGTGATTCCGGTTAACAACCAATATCACTTAGAGTATGCAAAAGAAGTAGTGAAAGAATTACGTAAATATAAAATTCGCTTAGAACTTGATGATCGCGAAGAGAAAATGGGTTATAAAATCCGCGAATCACAAACTAAGAAAATCCCAATGTCTATCGTATTAGGAGACAAAGAGGTTGCAAATACTGAAGTAACATTCCGTCGCTTCGGAGAGCAAAAAACTGAAACATTACCACTTAAAGAATTCGTTCACTTCTTAGTTGAAGAAATCGCTGAGCGTAAAAATCATAAACCTGAATAATGAATAGAAAAAGGAGACATCGTCTCCTTTTTTTATATTTTTGAATAAAATCGATAAAAATCACAATAATGAAGGTAATATAATATGTCATTTATATCTAGAATATAGGGAAGAATAGTTATAGATATAAACATCCAAAGTGGTGGCAGTCATGGGGGAATGGAAGTGATAAAAATTTTAGTTGTTGATTTAATTATATTCATCGTTTTTTGTATCGCATCAATCGTTGGTTATCAACGTTCTTATCGAATTAGTCTTGTCAATTTAGTGATTCACCTCTTTTCAATTTTTTTATCAGCTTTAGTAGCGGGGGCACTTGTCAATAAAGTGGTATCTTATCTTCCTAAGAAGCTTAAAGTATCTTTATTTGTACCAGATAGTTTTTATTATTTAATTGAGCCTTATGAAGAAAATATCATTCCTTTTATTGTTTTTTTTATTTTGTTTGTCGTTGCATTTGTGATTATTAAGAGTGTAGTTTATGTTTTTTCAGTTAATTATGAATGGCATCAATATTTTTTTCCATCCGCAAAATTTAATCGGATTGGTGATGGTTTGTTAAGTGTTTTATTAAGTATTTTAAATGCATATACGTACGTTATCGTGATCGTTATTATTTTAGCCTTTCCACTATTTGATTTCGTTAAACCTTATTCACTGAGCAATTTATTACTTAAGGTGAATCCGTATGTGTCTCATTTAGTGGAGGAATTTTATCAACCGTATGAAGACGTGAAAAAGAGTATTGATTTATTTGGCAATGAATTAGATGATCTCTTTGCTAATAATAAAGTTAATCTGAATCAATTAGAGCAGTTTATTAAGAAACACCCGAATCAACGTCAAGAAATTCAAGCGGCATTTAAAGAGTTTCTTCCTTTTATGGCCACGACGTCAGCATATTTAAGTTTCTTTCTTGATAATAAAATAGATGCACATGAGATGGAGGCTTACTTAACTAGCATGAAGACGTATATCGATCATAATGTCATCACATTGGAAATTTTTAATTCTTATTATAAAGAGTTGATTCGCAATGGAACGTATGATAGACTTATTGAGGATGAAGTCATCAGTGATGAAGCTTTGAAGACTTTAATCAATAGCGGCATGCTAAATGATGATAATCTAAAAAAGTTAAAGAATATGTAACACTTCATTGACATATACTAATTGAGGTGTTATAATCAATAAATGTGAATATCATGTGGAAAGAAGAAGTACCCACTTCTCACCTGATTAGCTAGAGCTGATAGGTTAAACGTCACTATCGTTACGACGATATTGTTAATGTGATTGTGATTTAAACGTGGGCGCTTACTAAGTGCTTACGTTTTTCTTTTTTTCCATGAATGTTCTATAAAATTGGAGGTGCTCATCATTAGCAAGAAGAATGTAAAAAACGAGAGCTTAATCAATGAAGATATCCGCGCTAAGGAAATGTTAGTGATTGGTCCTAACCGCGAACAACTTGGTTTAATGCAACGTAAAGATGCATTACGTGCTGCTTCTGAGAAAAACTTAGATTTAGTATGTGTTGCACCACAAGCAAATCCTATTGTTTGTCGTATTATGGACTACGGTAAATACCGTTATGAACAACAACGTCACGCTCGTGAGGCTAGAAAAAACCAAACAACTGTGACTTTAAAAGAAGTTCGCTTAAGTCCTAACATCGAACAGCATGACTTTAATACAAAATTAAAAAATGCTCAAAAATTCCTTACAAAAGGTGATAAAGTTAAAGTTAGCGTACGTTTCAAAGGTCGCGAAATCGCACACACTGAATTCGGACGTAATGTTTTAACTCGCTTTGCTGAAGGGTGTGCTGAAATTGCGGATCTTGAATCAAATCCAAAACTTGACGGACGCTCAATGTTTCTCGTTTTAGCACCAAAGAAAAAGTAGAAAAGATAAAGGAGGAACTCTACCATGCCAAAAATGAAATCTCATCGTGGAGCTGCTAAACGCTTTAAACGTACAGGATCAGGGAAATTAAAACGTTCTCACGCTTATACAAGCCACTTAGCTCATAACAAAACAACTAAACAAAAGAAACACTTAGCTAAAGCTGCTATCGTATCAAACAGCGACTACAAACGTATCAAAGATATGTTATATAGCTTATAATAATCACTAAACATTTTTCGTAACAACAAAGGAGGAACTCATTATGCCACGTGTAAAAGGTGGAGTTGTATCACGCAAACGTCGTAAACGCGTTTTAAAATTAGCAAAAGGTTACTTTGGATCTAAACATACATTATACAAAACAGCAAACGAGCAAGTAATGAAATCATTACAATATGCTTACCGTGACCGTCGTCAGAAAAAACGTGACTTCCGTAAATTATGGATCACTCGTATCAACGCTGCTGCTCGTATGAACGGATTATCATACAGCAAATTAATGCACGGATTAAAATTAGCTGGAATCGAAGTTAACCGTAAAATGTTAGCAGATTTAGCTGTATCTGATGCTGCTGCATTCGCTACTTTAGCAAACACTGCTAAAGAAGCAATGAACAAATAATTAATTTGATCATTATTTTTAAAATCTTATTAGACACTACTACTTGGTAGTGTCTTTTTTTATAATCAAGTCTTTGATTAGGTAAAAAGTTTGTTGATGTCGAATAAAAAGATATTTCAAATCTATTTCCAATTATTAGATAAAGTGATATGATACTATTTATAGAAAATTATAACTAGGAGGAGAGAACGTAATGAATCAACTAGATCAAACATTAACGTTTTTAAAGGAAATTACAGATGCGAATGCTGTTCCAGGGCAAGAACGTCAAGCGCGTGAAGTGATGAAAAAATATATCGGGGATAGTGCCGATGAAATTTATCAAGATAACATTGGATCATTAATTGCGAAAAAAGTAGGGGAAGAAGATGGTCCTAAAATTTTAATTGCAGGACATATGGATGAAGTTGGATTCATGGTTCGCCAAATTGATGATAATGGATATATTAAATTTGTGACATTAGGTGGATGGTGGGGGCAAGTTATGCTTGCTCAACAAGTGACTATCACAACTAACTCAGGCAAAACTTATCATGGAGTAATCGGATCAATTCCTCCTCATATTTTATCTGCAGAAGCTCGTCAAAAACCGATGGATATTAAAGATATGTACATTGATTTAGGTGTAGATAGTAAAGAAGAAGTTGAAGCGTTAGGGATTCGTCCAGGAGATATGATTACGCCATATATCGAATTCCGCACGATGGCCAATGAAAAATATTTATTAGCAAAAGCATGGGATAACCGTATTGGATGTGCTGTAGCAGTTGAAGTATTAAATAACTTAAAAGGAGAACATCATCCAAACATTGTTTATGGTGTAGGAACGGTTCAAGAAGAAGTCGGATGTCGTGGAGCTGCAACGACTAGTCAAATGATTAATCCATCAATCGTCTTTGCATTAGACGTTGGATTAGCTGGTGATGTGCCTGGTGTAACAAATCAAATTCAAGCTAAAATGGGGAAAGGTCCAATCATCACGTTAATTGATGGTGGATTAATTGGTCATAAAGGATTACGTGACTTTGTCGTTGAAGTCGCAGAAGAATTAAATATTCCTTACCAATTTGATGTGACACCTGGTGGAGCAACGGATGCTGCTAAAATGCATTTAGCACATGATGGAGCACCAGCGATGTCAGTGGGTATTGCTTCTCGTTATATTCACTCTCATACATCAATGATTCATCGTGATGACTATGAAAATACAGTTAAATTAATGACTGAAGTGGTTAAACGTTTAAATAAAGAAACTGTTCATAAAATTACGTTTGAATAGTCGTTCATATAATTAAAGGCACTCCAAAAAGAGTGCCTTTTTTGAGATGTTTTAACAATAAAAAAGACAGCTAAACGAGAAGATTAACTGTCTTTTTTGTTGTTAATTAGAGAAAAGAATCATTATAATGGATTCTTTTTGAGAAAGATGAGGTCCATTCAACCTCAAAAGGGTAATTATAAAACATTGGAATGGAAAGAGAATAAATAAGTTGGTACAACTGGATAGAGTATGTTATACCAACAAGGGTAGTGTTGTGTTATCCAATTATTGGATAACAGTATTATACCATAAACTTTTTTAAAAATATAGATTATCAGATTAAAAAATGTTGAATATTGGTAAAAATTCGAATTTTAACGAAGTACTTGTCATATATTTGATGAAATTACGGGATAAGGGATGATGGGAAATATAGAAAGGTGTTTAAAATAACAGCTGACGGTTACTACAAAGAGAAATTTAAAGTTTCATGAGCAAAAAAAGCCCGTAGATGCGTGGCTAAGCTAATGAATAAGTCTCATATTTTTATGATTATAGAATATAATGAACTGAAATATCAAATTAGGAGGGTCTAGCATGAGTTATTCATTTAATTGGGATTGTACATTACCGATCAGTAACATAGAAGATATCGTATCAATTAATATTGTTCCGCAGACAAAAGCGTATGATGAAGGAGATTATTTATCATTACGTGGACAAGTTTTAATTGATGGAGAGTATGTGACAAATCACGGAACACAAGAAACATTTACAGAGTATATTCCACTTGATATTACGTTACCAAATAATGGACGTAGTAGTGAAATTAAAACGGATATTACAAATTTTGATTATGAGGTACAAGATGGAAATAATTTATTTTTAACATTAAATCTTAGTTTAGATGGTTATGATTGGGAGAGTCCAATTACACTTGTAGAAGAAGATCATGAAATTGAGGCTCAAACACAAGCTCCTGTTATGTTTACAAAAGAAGCTGCTGTTGTACCGTCAGGGCATGAAGTAGTTGCTGAAGCACCCGTAACTCAAAAAAATGTAGTGGTTGAACCAGAAGTATTAGAAGTGGTAGAAGAGGATGAGACTGATGATTTAGATTACATTGATTTTGATGAAGTTGTTTTAGATCATAAGGAAGACGCTGTTGATCCATCATTAGCTATAGAACGTAAAGAAGTATTAACAGATAAAATTAAACAATTTCTTAATAAACAACCGGTACCGGTTGAAGAATCAGTAGTAGAATCAGTTGTTGAAGAACCGGTAGTAGAATCAGTTGTTGAAGAGGTGGTAGAACCGGTTGTTGAAAAACAAGTGAATGAAACGAAAAAGTCAGAACCATTCCTTGAAAAAGTCGTTGAAAAGGCAAAAGAAATTGTACCGGAAGTCATTGTTGAGAAGGTGACTAACGACGTAACACCAACAGAGATTGTTGAAGAGGCGGCACCAATTGTGGAAGAAGTTGTAGATAAGGTAGTGGAGAAGGTGAAACCAAAACCTGTTGCGCCAATCCCGACAGTGACTAAAGTACAAAAGGTAGAAGAGCAGCCAGTGACACCAGTGGTAGAAGAAGAGGATGAAGAAATTCTTCCATTCCCGTTAAAAACAGAACCAGTTGTTGAGGAAGTACCTGTTGAAACTAAAAAATCTGATATTTTTGAAATGTTATATTCATTAGAAGAAACAGAACCAGTGGTAGAAGAAGTAATGCAAGCTCCAGTTGTAGAAGAAGTGCCGATGGTAGAGGAAACACTTGTCTCTCAACCAGAAGTAATCGTAGAAGATGAAGTGGTTGAAGAACCTGAGGTAATCGCACCAATTTCAACTTATTCAGGGGAAGATTCAATTGCAAATCAATTTTTAGATGGGGAGAGTATTTTAAAAATTATTTTCGTTCAAGAAGAGGAAACAACAATTACAAATATTTGCACGAAATACAATGTTCCTGAAAAAGCTATTTATAATCTGGAACAATTAAATTCACCGTTACATTGTGGTGATCGTGTGATGATTAACTATGGCAAATTACGATGAGATAAAAGTTTTTGTTGAAACCCATTATGATTTAGCCGTTGAGTCTGTGACTCCCATTACTCATAAATCCATGAAGGTTAGGGCCTCAAATCATGATTATCTATTGAAAGTCGCGAGTGGGGATGATGACTTTATCATGAAGCAACTTTTTGCTTATAAAGCATTATCCCGTAATGTTTTACCCATTTATCGAACAAAAGATAACCAACACTATGTTCCATGGCGAGATCATTTCTTTTATTTGACGGATTATGTTCAAACTATTCCGTTGCCGCTTGAACAACAAATCCATTATTATATTGAATTATTAGGTAAATTACACTCAGAGACTAGCTTAGAAGTCGATGTTAGTGATGATGAATTACAGCGTAGCTATAATAAAGACTATAAAAGATTACAAGATAGTTATGATTGTCTTCAAAAAAATATGGAAGTTTATGAATTACAGAGAGATCGTTCACCATTTGAGTGGTACTTTATGATGGTATATCCGATGCTTTATACAATGCTTCATCATGCGCATGATGAATTAAAGAAATTTTATGATTTAATTAAACGAGAGAAAAAATTACCTATCAGCTTAATACATGGTGATGTGAATGTGGCAAATTTACTAGTCACAGAGAAATCAACTTATTTAATTAATTTTGAGAAAAGTATGTTTTCCATTTCTTCGTTAGACATGTATTATTTTTTAGAAAACTATCATCAAGTTCCAGGACTACATTCGATTATTTTAGATTATGTGAAAAATGAAAAAGCCGCAGCTTTGCGGCACTATTTCTTTTTTCGCTCTCTTTGCATTGATTTAGACGAACTTAATCAAACATTACAAGATCATTCACTTATTAATATTGCGTTATTAAATGAATGTATTGCGCCTCATTTAATGGCGTTGCAGGTTTATAATCAATTTAACAAACCCACCACAACAAACCAAGCAAGCCCCCAAGGATCATCAACATAACAAAATCAAATTGAGAAAATGAGAAAATAATTAGATAGAGTTGATAAAAAAATAATAATGCGATGATTGAACGTAATGATAGTAAATAGGATCTAAATCTGCCTCCTCCTCGCTGATAACGTCCCATATACTCACCCCCTATAATATAGTTTATGCGTGATGAATATGTGGTAACAGTTGGTTGGTGAAAAAGTCAAAATTATTTAGGAGAAACTTAAAATGTGAAGATTTAAGGGAATTCATCTGAATTTCTCTAGTAACTCTTGAATAAATTTATGCATTGTTGTAGAATACTAACATATATATTGTGATAGTTGAAAAACGATGACCAGGAGGAGTAGAAGTTCCCTCACATTTAAGAGAGAAGTTCAGTTGGTGAAAGAACTTTATGTGATAGCTTTGAAGGTAGCCTGTGAGTTGAGTTTCTGAAATAAATAGTAAGAAATTCCGTTAGCTGCGTTAAAGCATGAAGTGGTAAGTCAATAAACTTACAATCAAGGTGGTACCGCGGAATCTTAAGCATTTCGTCCTTATTAGGACGGAATGCTTTTTTAGTTATACTAATCAAGCATAGCTTGAAGTGTAACTATACATCGCAATAGCCGATGTTATCCTTAAATGCTTTTAGTTGTAGACGTCAGCCTTAAGATGTTTTGTCATCGAAGATGCTAGATTGTGATGAAACGATGTATTAAATATGAGATGCTAAAGTTCTTAAAAACAGTCTTGTGTCTTTAACATGGAAGTGAAATCAAATTAGAAACGATGCAAAATTAGAAAGGATTTATCTTAAATAAGATTAGGCAAGAGCGATAAAATCGATGTAGACTAATTCAAAGATTTTATATTTTCATCCCCTACCAATCGAGGAAATGTACGATCTTCGCTACGTACGGTAGGGAACCCATTATCCAGGTGGTCGTTATGAAATCTTACTAGCTTTACTAGCTGAGTTGAATCATGTGCACGGCTCATTTTGAATAAAACAAGCAGAGGCAATCAAGCAGCTGTATATTTGAAGATTTTATATTTTCATACCCTACCAATCGACGAAAGCTACGAACGTTGTTACGTAGCGTAGGGAACCCATACCCTACCAATCGACGAAAGCTACGAACGTTGTTACGTAGCGTAGGGAACCCATACCCTACCAATGGAGGAAATGCACGATCTTCGCTACGTGCGGTAGGGAACCCATTATCCAGGTGGTTATCGTGAAGTCTTACTAATATGACAAGCTTAGTTGGATGATGCTAAAGATTATTCTTGAATGAGAAACAAGCGGAAACAATGAGGCAAATGTATATTAAAGATTTTATCTCTCCATTATCCAGGTGGTCGTCATAAAATCTTGCTAGTTTTACTGATTTAGTCAAATGATAGGAAGTGCTCGTTACAAAAAGAAACAATAAAACAAGTATGATTAATCGTAAGAATGTATATGATCCATACCCTAGTAGTTGAAGATACATTTTCTTCAAAAATGCCAGGGAACCCATACCCTAGTAGTTGAGGAAATATTTTCTACGAAAATGCTAGGGAACCCATTATCCAGGTGGTTCAATGATGCATCTTTATTAGTTTTACTTGTTTACGTAAAATCTATTAATTGCCTTTTTTAATTAGGATAAAAACTTAATAATAGAAGCAATGGGACTATTTCTTAAAAGTTTTATTGATTCGGACCCTAGTAGTTGAGGATACATTTTCTACGAAAATGCCAGGGAACCCATACCCTACCAGTTGAGGAAATGCACGAGCTTTGCCACGTGCGGTAGGGAACCCATACCCTACCAGTTGAGGAAATGCACGAGCTTTGCCACGTGCGGTAGGGAACCCATAAGAGGTAGGAATGAATAAAAGTTGAATGAAGTTACGGATATAAGTAAGAGACACGACTTGATACCGAGAAGATTAGCTATCTGATTAACATTACACTTAAGAGATGTCGATATAAATGGGGTAAACAAAAGTCCCGCTTAAGATTCCATTTAGACTAAGTTAATATTTGTCACGAATGAGACATAAACCAAAGTATTACTTAGAGGTATTTGAGTTTAAATATTTTATATTATGTATTATCCAGGTGGTCTCGCGCAGATATTGTTACATTTGTTTTAACTTGATTTTTCATTTAGATATAGGGATTCAACACATATCATTTAGTCATCCATTTGGTATTTGTCGCAACTTCACCAGGTTGTGTAAAGATTATTCCAACCCGTTTTAGGGATCTAACAAATATCATGACACATCCATTTGATATTTGCCGCAACTTCTTCAAGTTGTGCTAAGATTATTCCAAAAATTTTTTAGTTGAGAACCTATAACTGAGTGAGAAAGCAAATGTAAGGTTAATGTTTCATGATTCTAGTGTGATGCAAGTCCATACATGATGTAAGATTTTTGAACGCTTTGATTATTGAGTTTTTGGTGCCTATCCTTCATAAAAGTAGTAAGGAATAAGACATCAACGAGTAGAGCTGAAATTAAATAGATGGCATTCGTTCCATCTATCACAAAATAAGAAAAGGAGGACACTAAAATGACGAAAAACTTAGCACCTAAGTATAATCATTTAGATGTAGAACAAGGTAAATATGCATTTTGGTATGAGCAAGATTGTTTCAAAGCTCAACCACAATCAAATAAACCGAAGTATACGATCGTTATTCCACCACCAAACGTAACAGGTAAGTTACACTTAGGGCACGCATGGGATACATCATTACAAGATATTATTATTCGTATGAAACGTATGCAAGGATTTGATGCGTTATGGTTACCAGGTATGGACCACGCAGGAATCGCAACTCAAGCAAAAGTTGATGCTCGTTTAAAAGAGCAAGGTGTTTCTCGTTACGATATCGGGCGTGAAGCATTCTTAGAAAAAGCTTGGGAATGGAAAGAAGAATATGCAGGATTCATTCGTCAACAATGGGAAAAGATGGGACTTTCATTAGATTACTCTCGTGAACGTTTCACATTAGATGAAGGATTATCAAAAGCTGTTCGTAAAGTTTTCGTTCAATTATATGAAAAAGGATTAATCTATCGTGGTGAGCGTATTATTAACTGGGATCCAGCTGCACGTACGGCTTTATCAGATATCGAGGTTATCCATAAAGAAATCGAAGGGGCATTCTACCACTTCAAATACATGATTGAAGGAACAAATGAGTTCTTAGAAGTTGCCACAACTCGTCCTGAAACAATGTTCGGAGACGTAGCTGTTGCGGTTCACCCTGAAGATGAGCGTTACCAACACTTATTAGGTAAAAACGTCTTAATCCCAGGAAACAACAAACCAATTCCAGTTATCGCTGATGAGTACGTTGAAATGGACTTTGGAACAGGTGCTGTTAAAATTACACCAGCTCACGATCCAAACGACTTCGAAGTTGGAAACCGTCATGATTTAGCTCGTCCAATCTGTATGAACTTAGATGGAACAATGAATGAATTAGCAGGTAAATACAATGGGATGGATCGTTTCGATGCCCGTCGTCAATTAGTAGCTGACTTAGAGGAAGCGGGATTAGTAGTAAAAATCGAAAAACACGTTCATTCAGTTGGACACTCTGAGCGTACAGATGCAGTCGTTGAACCATACTTATCAACTCAATGGTTCGTTAAAATGGAAGAATTAGCAGCACGTTCAGTTGCTAACCAATCAACAGATAACAAAGTAAACTTTGTACCAGACCGTTTCGAAAATACATTCTTACGTTGGATGGAAAACATTCATGACTGGTGTATTTCACGTCAGTTATGGTGGGGACACCAAATTCCAGCCTGGTATCATAAAGAAACAGGTGAAATGTACGTAGGAGAAGAGGCTCCAGCAGACATTGAAAACTGGAACCAAGATGAAGACGTATTAGATACATGGTTCTCATCTGCATTATGGCCATTCACAACATTAGGTTGGCCAGATGTTGAATGTGAAGACTTCAAAGCTTACTTCCCAACGGATACATTAGTTACTGGATATGACATCATCTTCTTCTGGGTATCTCGTATGATCTTCCAAAGTTTAGAGTTCACAGATGAGCGTCCGTTTAAAAACGTTTTAATCCATGGATTAGTTCGTGATGCTGAAGGACGTAAAATGAGTAAATCATTAGGTAACGGGGTTGACCCAATGGACGTTATTGAGAAATACGGGGCAGATAGCTTACGTTACTTCTTAACAACAAACTCAGCACCAGGTCAAGACTTACGTTATATCGAAGAAAAAGTTGAATCAACATGGAACTTCATCAATAAAATTTGGAATGCTTCTCGTTTCGTTATCATGAACTTAGACGGAATGACTTGTGAAGATGTGAAATTAGAAGAAGCAACATTAAATGTTGCAGATCAATGGATCTTAGGACGTTTAAATGAAACAATCGAAGCGATCAACTACAATGCTGATAAATTCGAATTTGGTGAAGTAGGACGTCATTTATATAACTTTATCTGGGAAGACTTCTGTAACTGGTACATCGAAATGGCGAAGTTACCATTACAAGGTGAAGATGAAGAAGCAAAACGCTCAACTCGTATGGTCTTAACTTACGTCTTAGAATCAATCGTGAAATTATTACACCCATTCATGCCATTCGTAACAGAAGAAATCTATCAAATGATTACTCGTGGAAATACGGCGTGTGCGGTAGCTGCTTGGCCGGTTGTTAAACCAGAGTATAACAATGAAAAAGCAATCAATAACTTCACGTTATTAATGGATATCATCCGCTCAGTACGTAACATCCGTGCAGAAGTTGATGCACCAATGAGCAAACAAATCCGTATCTTCATCAATGCTAAATCAGAAGAGGTATTAGAAAACTTAAGTACAAACCAAGCGTACTTAAAACGTTTCTGTAACCCAAGTGAATTAGTGATTGAAAAAGATTTAACAGTAGAAGAAGAAACAATGACAGCCGTTGTTACAGGTGCAGACATTTTCTTACCAACTGAAGGATTAATCGATGTAAGTGCTGAAATTGAACGTTTAAATAATGAGCTAAAAAAATTAGCAGCAGAAGTTAAACGTGGAGAATCAAAACTTGCAAATGAAAAATTCGTCGCGAAAGCACCTACTCACTTAGTTGAAGAAGAACGTAACAAATTAGCAGACTACAAAGAAAAGTATGCAACAGTTGAAGCACGTTTAACTCAACTTCAAAAATAATCTGATATGAAAGCTCTCGGTTTATCCGAGAGCTTTTTTGTATGAATCAAGTGGAAAGAACGTTTTACCCTTTTAAAAAGTAAGTTTAGTTGGTAGAATTATGATAGGATTTTAATATTTTAGTTATCAAGTATAACTTTGGAAGAGATTTATAGATTTAGATAAATTGGGAAAACTATTTTATTATTTGAATACATAAGGATGTGTGGGAATGGGCAAAAAAAAGAAACGAAAAAAGTATCGATTAAATGCTAGATTTTATTGTTGGATTTTTGGATTATCGATTGCAATTGCCTTAGTCATAAACGCTAAATCAACACTTAAATTGAATACGATTCCAAATTTTCATGGGTGGCCAGCAGATGAAGTGATGAAATATGATGAATCACATGAGAATATTTCAATTATTTATGAATTAGCTTATTCATATGATGTCTTACAAAACTGTGTCATGGAACAATCTATTAAACCAAGAACAAAAATTGGTGATGATCCACTAATTTTAACACTACAAGTGTCAAAAGGATTTCCGGTAATGGAGGATTTTACTGGAAAGACTTTGATGGAACTAAAAGAATTCGCAGATTTATATGATTTAAAGATTGAATCTCAAGCGGAAGAAGGGATCATTGAGACACAATCCGTTTTAGCGGGTGAGTTGTTAACAAAGGGAATGGCAGTGTCCGTCACCATTAAAACAGAATAATCAAAGCAGGTGAGAACAACATGTTTAGAAGTGGAAAAGAAGTTATCGAATGGGTATCAGAACAATTGCGATTTGGAATTCGTCCAGGACTTGAACGCATGCAGGCAGCGCTTGACCGTCTAGATAACCCACATTTAAAAATACAAACGATTCATATTGCGGGGACAAATGGGAAAGGATCGACGGTGACGTATTTACGTTCTGTGTTACAAGATGCGGGCTATCAGGTAGGGACTTTTACTTCTCCTTATATTGAAACATTTAATGAACGAATCTCATTAAATGGAATACCAATTAGTGATGATGACCTAGCTTGGTGTGCGAATGTCATTAAGCCAGTAGTAGAAGAAATTAATAAAACTAATATTGGACCATTTACAGAGTTTGAAATTATTACATTAATTTCATTTATTTATTTTAAACACCACCAAGTCGATGTCGTGCTCTATGAAGTAGGGCTAGGTGGACGTTTTGATGCAACAAATGTTATTTCACCAATCGTTTGTGGAATTACGAATATTGGTCATGATCATGAAGCGATTTTAGGAGATACATTAATGAAAATTGCTCATGAAAAACTAGGAATTGTGAAGCAAGGGATTCCACTGGTTACTACAGAAGAAAATTTAGAAGTATTAACAGAATTTAAGATAATTGCATCAGAAAAAAAGAGTCAGCTGATCGAAGCACTCGAAGTTTATAAACCAGCGAATATTCATTTAACTCCAGAAGGGGTTAAGTTTGATTGGCCTCAGTTAAAAGATGTGGAGCTAACGATGAAAGGGGCTCATCAAATTAAAAATGCAACACTTGCATACGCCATCTTACAATATTTAAAACAAAAAAGGATTTTCAACATTTCTGATGTAAATATATATAGGGGGATGAAACAAGCGTTTTGGAAAGGAAGATTTGAAGTTATTCATGAACAACCAGCAATTATTTTAGATGGAGCGCACAACTTAGAAGGGATGACACAATTGTGTGAGACACTTAAAAATCTTTACCCAACCAATCGTCACCTGTTTATGGTAAGTATTTTAAAAGATAAAGATTACACGCAAATGTTTGATGTCTTAGATGAAACAGCTGATCACGTGTACTTCACTACGTTTGATTTTCCACGTGCGCAATCTGCAAAAGAGCAGTATGAGGTGTTTAATCGACCTCATTCATCGTATGAGGAAGACTTCCATGAACTGATTGATTATTTATTAGGTGAACTGGAGGACGAGGATTGTCTGGTGATTACTGGATCACTTTACTTTATCTCAGATGTACGAAAATCATTAATGAAGTGAGATTTAGACAATTTTTTTGAATGACTTTTGATATGATGATACCCAGACAAACGAAGGATTGTAGACGAAGCAATGACTGAAGATGATAGGGTGGGGTCATGATGAAAAAGAAGAAATTTAAGAAGTTTAAATTGAAAATTAATTTTAAAACAATTCAGCCATTAATTTTATTAACTTTAATTTTTACGATGTTAGGATTATCCTTTGGAAAATTATTAGATAACTTTTTAGTGCCGACACAAGGACCTACAGCAACAGTAGGGGGACCAAATGATCAACCTCAAGAGCTAGAAAAGTCCAAAGATGTAGAAGCTGAAGAGGGGCAATCTGATGCATCTGAAAGCACGACGGCTGAAAACGAAATCTATGTAATGCAACTTGGGGTTTATGAAACATACGATAATGTTTTAAGTTTAGCGGGAGAGTTAAAGCAATTGGGTTATAATTATGGAATTTTAAAAGTTGATGGAAAGTACTCCGTGTTTTCTCATGTTTCGGGTACTAAAGAAAGTTTGGCTCCAGTTCAAGAAGCGCTGAAAGAGAAGCAAATTAATTGCTTTATCAAAGCGGTGGAAGTTTCAACAGATGATTTAAAGTGGAATTACTTTTTACAAGCTGTGAAACAGAAACCATTTGAGATGACTGGAGATTTTATTCAAACATTCACGGATGATGAAATGCATATATGGGGATATTATGTCACACTTTCAACAGCCTCTTTTGATGCGCTCTCAACGGAGCGTCAGAAAATGTTGCTTGAAATTTATCAATGGTTAAATGGATAAGAATAGGATGTGATGGACACTTCATGGAATCTTTTATGATTCGTGATTTACCTTTTGAAGAACGACCACGAGAGCGGCTATTATCAGAAGGTGCGACTTTTTTATCGAATGCAGAATTATTAGCGATTTTACTGCGGACAGGGAGTAGAGGTCAATCAGCACTTGGACTAGCACAGATGATTTTACAACAAACACAAGGTTTAAAATTACTGAATGAAATTACGGTCGAAGAATTAATGAGTATCCATGGAATCGGTGAAAGCAAGGCAATTCAGATTTTAGCGAGTATTGAACTGGGCAAACGAATTGCAAAAGCGAAGCATGTGAAACTAGATTCTATTTTATCACCTAGTGATTGTGTCTCCTTTTTATCGGCAGAGATGAAGCATTTAACGCAAGAGCATTTTGTGGTATTATTCTTAGATACGAAAAATTATATTATTGGGAAAAAGACGATTTTTATCGGTTCACTTAATAAAGCGATCGTTCATCCGCGAGAAGTTTTTAAAGAAGCGATTAAACGATCATCGGCATCGGTGATTTGTGCGCATAATCATCCCAGTGGGGATCCAACTCCTTCCCAGCAAGATATTCAATTGACACATCGATTGTATGAAGCTGGGGAGTTAATCGGGATTAAACTACTTGATCACTTGATTATAGGTGATGAGCAGTTTACAAGTTTAAAAGAAAAAGGGTATCTATAATGTCTTTACATGTAATAGACAAACATAATAAAAAGCTCTCTTAATTGAGAGCTTTTTATGTTCGCCCGGAATGGATATTTTTTTGTTTCGCATCTTCTTTCATTTCCCATTCGATGACGATAGTCATTACAACACGAAGTAAAAAGATAGATCCTAAAATAAGCAGCTCGCTTAAACTTTGAATAAGAACAGTTTTTAAAATTTCAGCAGCTAACTTAAATTCCAGTCCGGTCGCCATTGAATTAGCAAATTGATGTTTGACTGGATAGTGATCTTTAAAGATTAAAGTCTTCATATAATGATAGAAGGCGCGAAATGCACCAAGTGTAATAATAAAAATACCCATAGTTTCTAGAATTCCAATAATTATCGGGAGAATCTCATCAACAAAGTTTTTAAGCATAAACATAAAAAAAGTTCCTTTCAAAAATGATAAGATAGTGATAGTTTATCCGCAAAAAACATGACTTATGCCAAACTTGATTAAGCTCAATTCAAGAAAACTCGAAAAAGATGAGATAAAATCAAAAAAAGTAGTTATTTTAGAATCGCTTACTAGCATATGATTAAAGAAAAGGGAGTAATAGGCAGTCGTCGAAGGGGGATGAAATCAATGTGTGGATTTATGGTTTATACGGCAAATGATATAAAGGTAGAGGATTTTGAAGAAAGCTTTATTCGTATTTCATATCGGGGACCAGATTTTTGTGTTATTGAAAATCGTGAAAGAGGACTTTGGGGCTTTCATCGATTATCAATCATGGGCTTAACAAAGTCTGGAAATCAACCGTTTGAACTTCATGGAAATTTAGTCGTTTGTAATGGAGAACTGTACGGGTTTAAAGAATGGAGGGAACAACTAAAACATAAATATACGTTTTACTCAGATAGTGATTGCGAAATTATTTTACCGCTTTATGAAACGTATGGATTAGACTTTTTTAAACAATTAGACGCAGAATTTGCACTTGTGATTTATGATGCAAAAAAAGATGATTTTATTGCTGGACGAGATCCGATTGGCATTCGACCACTCTTTTATGGCTACTCTAAGAATAGTCATAAAATCATGTTTGCTTCTGAAGCGAAGGCATTAGTCAAGTTATGTGATGAAGTTTATCCATTTCCACCGGGATATTACTATGCGGATGGTGCGTTTACATGCTATTATGATGCGGCACAGTCATCAGGGTTTTATAATGGAAGTATCGAAGAGATTACGAAAGAGATTAATACCCGCTTAATTGAAGGTGTTCGTAAGCGATTGGATGCGGATGTTCCTGTTGGATTCTTGTTAAGTGGAGGACTTGATTCCAGTTTAGTTTGTAGTATTGCTGCCAAGTTGTTGAACCGACCGATTAAAACTTTTGCCATTGGTATGGAGACAGACGCAATTGATTTAAAATATGCAAAAGAAGTGGCCGACTACATTGGTTCTGATCATACAGAAGTCATTATTAATAAAGATGATGTGATTAATTGTTTAGAAGAAGTAATTTATATTTTAGAAACTTACGATATCACAACGATTCGTGCTTCAATAGGAATGTATTTATTATGTAAGGCAATTCGAGAACAAACCGATGTTAAAGTGTTATTAACGGGTGAAATCAGTGATGAATTGTTTGGCTATAAATATACAGACTATGCACCAAGCGCAGCAGCTTTCCAAGAGGAATCTCAAAAACGAATTCGCGAGCTTTATATGTATGACGTTTTACGAGCTGATCGTTGCATTTCAGCTAATTCCATTGAAGCACGCGTGCCATTTGGTGATCTAGCCTTCGTTGATTACGTCATGGGCGTGAATCCACAACTCAAATTAAACCAGTATAATAAAGGAAAATATTTGTTACGCAAGGCTTTTGTTGGTGACTATTTACCCCAAAGTATTTTAATGAGAGAAAAGGCTGCTTTTTCAGATGCAGTAGGACATTCCTTAGTCGATATTTTAAAAGATTATGCCGAATCTCAATATACAGATGAAGTGTTTGAGAAAAAAGTGAAAAAGTATGAAGGTGATTGTGTTCCATTTACGAAAGAATCTTTACTTTATCGCGAGATTTTTGATCGGCACTTTAATGGACATGCGAAATGGATTAAAGATTATTGGATGCCGAATAAAGCGTGGGAAGGGTGTAATGTCTTAGATCCGAGTGCCCGAGTCTTAGCTAATTATGGTGATAGTGGAAAATAAGAGATTTAAAGGAGTTTAAGGAATGAAACATTTAGGAACATGCCGGCTTGATACATCGCGACTTTATTTAAGAAGATTTAAAGTCAGCGATGCAACAATGGTTTTTGAAAATTGGAGTAGTGATGATGAAGTGACTCAGTTTGTTGCATGGCCGACTCATGAAGATTTAGAAACAACCGAGCGAATTTTAGTGAATTGGGAAGCGGCTTATCAACTGTTAAATACGTATCAGTGGGCGATTGTCGATCGTCAAAGTGATGAAGTGATTGGCTCGATTTCTTTGTTTCAATTTCATCGTCGAGGGCGACGTCATTACTGTGAACTTGGGTATTGTCTTGCAAAACGGTATTGGAATCAAGGCTTGACGACTGAAGCAGCTAAAACCGTTCTTCAGTTTGCTTTTGAACAAATTGGAGTTGACGGTGTGATTGCTAAACATGATGTTCGAAACGTTGCCTCTGGCAGGGTGATGCAAAAACTAGGAATGACTCATGATAAATTAGTCAGACGAGCGGTATTAAATGGACGTCGCGAATGGGTGGACTGTGACACGTATGTCATCCTTAAAGAAAACTTCGATTTAGATGGATAGAAGATGGAAAGTTCCTGCCACATACAGCGGGAATTTTTTAATGATGTAAAGTCAAATCTCATGGAAAAAGTGTGAAAACTTTCTGAGTTAGTGTTTATGTGACTAAATAGACTTGTTTCATACATATCAATTATATATAATAAGCAATATAAAAAAGATTATTGTAAAGACGTAGGATGTGTTCGAATGAAGGGTGTTAACCATTTAAAAGTGTTTGGGATTATCGTATTAATTTTTATGACGTTAATTACAGTCGGTTATACAATGCATCAAGAGACGAAAAATTCAGTTCCTGAACGTCTCATTAAGGATGGAATGACCGTCGTTCAAACGGGCTATACAGGAATTGTTGAAGGATTTAAACGATTCGTAACGAATATCAATGATTTATTCCATACTTATGAAGAAAATAAATTATTAAAGCAACAAATGTACAATTATGAGGCCTTAGAAGTTTATACGCATCAATTAGAAGAACAGCTGGCTTCACTAGAAGAATTGCAAAGTACAGGAATTTCTTTAACGAGTTATGAAACGATTAATGCCACAACAGTCATGCGTAACGTTGATCAATGGCATGATTTTATCTTCATTAATAAAGGAAGTAAACAAGGAATTAAAGAGAACATGGCTGTTTTATCGAAAGAGGGTTTCTTAATTGGAAAAGTCATTTCAACCAATGATTTATCAGCTAAAGTGAAATTGATTAAAAATCAAGATTTTGGAAGTAAAGTTTCAGCGATTATTGATGGAAAAGAAGGTTCTATTGGAACGGTTGAAGGTTATGACTATACAACTGATGAATTAGTGATGACACAAGTTTCAAAAGAGGTGGCTGTAGAAGAAGGGGATGCTGTGATTACCAGTGGATTAGGTGGTGTTTATCCGCGTTCATTATTAATTGGATATGTCCATCGCATTGAAGTAAGCAAAGATGGATTAACACAAACACTTTATCTAAAAGGTGAGAAAAACTATGATAATATGGACTACGTCATCGTGGTTGCACGCGAGGCGGTGACATCAAACAATGAGTAGATTAATTATTACTTTTGTAACTTGTTTTGTACTAGATAATCTATTAGTCATTTTCTTACCGATTCAACCGATAGTTGGTCATTATATGATTATTCCAAATGTTTTTTTAATTTGCTTAGCCTTATTTACTTTTTATGATAAAGGGATTCGCCCCATTATTTTTGCCTGCATTTTTGGCTTACTCTATGATATTTGTTATACTGATTTAATTGGACTATATACGTGCCTGTTTCCGATTATTACATTCATTTTATTACGATTTATCTCGCAAACGATGCCAGTTAATTTATTATCTATGATGGCATTAGTTATGGGAGTCGTTATTTTTGAGGAATGGTTTGTTTACTTTATCGTGAATACGATGAAAACAACGAATATGTCATTCATGATATTTATTAAATTTATTTTAATTCCAACTGCGATTTTTAATACTTTAATCACGATCCCGCTATATCCTATTTTAAAGTCACAGTTTAGAAAATATCAGCGACAGTTTTTAAACGAGTTTTAATCAAAAAAGACACCGAACGGTGTCTTTTTTGATTAGCTTTTAGTCAGAAGATAAGAGAGAATCGCTTTAAAAATAAGTAGAGCAATTGGAATAGCTGTTCTAATCTAACTCTAAACTTCATATGATGCATTGAACAAGTTAGCACAAATGAAAGAATAGTTAGGAGGAATTTTCGTGGCCAATTATAAAAGAAATCGTCCACCTTATCGCTCTGCCTATAGGGGTTATCAAGCTAACCATTCATCATCTTACTATAAACGAAAACAGGAAGATGAGAGTATCGTGTTTATCCGACGGTTTATGTTTCAATCTATGATTTGTTTATGTTTATTGATGAGCGTGTTAGTCATTCAAAAACTTCCAAATGTCCTTCTTTATGAGAGTGTTAAGAGTGTAATGATGGGAAGTTTTCCGTTTGCTAAGTATGAACAAATGTATCAAGACTTTCTTTCTAATATGTTACCATTTGAGTATAGATTACCTAAAGCCACTGACTCCACATCACCTGTCAATGGGATGCAAGGAACGACTGTTGATGAATCGGGGAATCCGATTGAAATTGAAGGAAACAGTACGAATTCAATTTTTGACGTTTCACAAGCTATTAATAATACTTATAACAATATGGTGCTAAAAGATTATGAAAATGGAGTTATTATTGAAATTAAACAGGATGAAGAAATTCGTAGCTTTGTTCCAGGCATCGTGTTAAATGTAGGATTGGATGATAAAATTAGTAATTTTATGAATATTCAGTTACAAAATGAATGGATACTAACAGTAGGGTTCTTAGAGAATCGTAAAGTTAGTCAGTATCAGCATATTAAAATCGGAGACGTCTTAGGTGTGGGTTCTGTCATTGATGTACCAGGAACAGATTTTGGAGAGGATGCTTTTTATTACTTATCGTTAAAAGATCAAGATGGTCAATATCAAGATATCGCGGCTTACTTAGAATCACTGATGCAATAATTAGGAGGTTTAATCATGCGTAAAAATCGATTAAAATTTGATCCCTCTTTTTATGCAATGACCCTCCTAGCTATTATGCTCGGCTATTTAAATGAATATGTTATCTTTGCTCTAACGATCATTGTTCATGAATGTGGTCATCTTACGATGGCCTTTTTTCATAAATGGGAACTCGAAGAACTTAAATTCTTCGCCTTCGGTGGGATTATGCAGTTTAAAGGAGAGTTGAATAAATCAAATATTGAAGATTTCATTGTTAGTAGTGGTGGTATTCTATTTAACTTCATCACGTTAATTATTTTGATTTTAATGCGAGAGAAGATGAGCTCTTTTGTGAATACGATGTTATATGATTACACCATATGGGCTCAACTATTTGTTATCATGTTTAATCTTATTCCGTTGCCACCACTTGATGGTAGTCGGTTAATTAATGCTATTTTATGTTGTTTTTTTCCATACAAAACTGTTTTACGAATTATTAGAAGGTTAAACATGGGATTAATGGCTCTTTTTATAGGTATAACAATTTTATACGATATTCGACAATTGTTTATCATTGTGAGTTTTTTAACATATTCGACATTAAAGTATAATAAGTACATGTATTTTCTTTTTCAACGCTTTCTTTTACAAAAGAAAATGTATATAAACGTTGATTTACCAAGAAAAATCGTGAAAATTAGAAATGATTCTTTAGAAGATAATATCTATCGAGGCTATTTAAATTTATTTGAAGTCAAAAATCGACTTCACGATGAGATAAAATGGTTGAAGTTAAAATATGAAGAAAATCCATCTCTAATTGTTGACGCTCAAATTAAATCTAACTAAAATGATAAGTGAAAAACGAATGAAACTTAAGTTGGAGGCGGAGTTGAAGGTGGCACAAATGACAGATGATTTTTCCGTATTAGTAGTAGATGATAATGAAATTAACTTAATGTTAATGGAAGATATATTAGATGTAATGGACATTAAAAAAGTTAAAACGATTGATAGTGGGATACAAGCTGTTCAAGAAATTGAAGCAAACCCAAACTATGATGTCGTAGTTATGGATATTTGTATGCCGACAATGGATGGTTATGAAGCATCAAAGAAGTTACGACATATAGGATATAAAGGTCGAATTGTTGCCTTAACAGCTAATCTATTATCCAAAGAAGATCCAAAGTTTCAAGAAGCCATGATGGATGATATCTTATTAAAGCCAATTGATTTAAATATGATTAAAAAAGTCTTATGCTATACATAAAAGTATAAGACTTTTTGTTTAAACAAAAATGAAATAATCTATAATAGAGTATCAAGCTTTTAAAATCGTTAATTTTTTAGGTATCAAAAATAATCGAAAAAGGTAGACATAACCATAGATAAATGATTGACGAATGATATTAGCTTTGATATAATGAATCATGTTGTTAGCACCTTAGGGTACTACAACCGCGCGGATAAGGTCAAAATATGTCTTTGGCATATACCTTTAATGGCGAGTCTTAGTTAAATTTTAAGGAGGTGCAGGTAATGTACGCTATTATCAAAACTGGTGGTAAACAATTAAAAGTTGAAGTAGGTCAAGCTATCTACGTTGAAAAATTAAATGTTGCTGAAGGTGAAGTTGTTACTTTCGACGAAGTATTATTCGTTGGTGGAGAAAACGCTAAAGTTGGTGCTCCATTAGTAGAAGGTGCAACTGTAACTGCTAAGGTTGAAAAACACGGTAAAGGTGAAAAAATCATCGTGTTCAAATACAAACCTAAAAAAGGTTACAAAAAGAAACAAGGTCACCGTCAACCATACACTAAAGTGGTTATCGAAGCTATCAATGCTTAATTATTAGACGATGATTACAGCCAATTTTAACTATCAAAATAATAAAGTTGAGTCATTTGAAATCAGCGGCCATGCCTTTGCAGGTGAACCGGGTGAAGATTTAGTCTGCGCTGCGGTGAGTGCTGTGACATTTGGCTTAACCAATTCCATTATCAACTTAGACGAATCAGAACTTAGCATAAAAATGGAAGATGGTTATTTATTAGTTGAAAATCTTCCATCAAGTGATGCGTGTCAAACGCTCATCTATGGAATGATTACTTCTTTACAAACAATTGAAGAAGATCAATTTAAATACTTAACAGTTATAGAAAACAAGTAGGAGGTGGCCCCATGTTAAAGTTAAATTTACAATTTTTCGCATCTAAAAAAGGTGTTGGTTCTACAAAGAACGGTCGTGACTCTGAGTCTAAACGTTTAGGAGCTAAATTAGCTGATGGACAATACGCTTCTGCAGGATCAATTATCTACCGTCAACGCGGAACTAAAATTTATCCAGGAACAAACGTAGGTATGGGTGTGGATCACACTTTATTCTGTAAAATCGATGGTATCGTTAAATTCGAACGTTTAGGACGTGACAAAAAACAAGTTTCTGTATACCCAGAAGCTAAGTAATCGATTTAATAAATCCCCTAATCATCTGATTAGGGGTTTATTTTTATGTTCATATCTTGTATGAGTTGACAAGTTTATTTTAATAATATAGAAGAATACCAAATTGAAACTAGTGTTAGTTTCATGAGATAGAATTGAGGGATGCACTTGTTTATCGATCAAGTCAAACTTAAAGTGACGGCTGGAAACGGTGGAAACGGTGCCGTAGCTTTCCGTCGTGAAAAATATATTGCTAACGGTGGTCCTGCTGGTGGTGACGGTGGAAACGGTGGTAGCGTCGTTTTCGTTGCTGATGAAGGATTATCAACATTATTAGATTTACGTTATAACCGTGTATTACAAGCTAAAAACGGTGAAAATGGAATGGCGAAAAGCTGCCATGGTAAAAACTCAGATGATTTAGTCGTAAAAGTTCCAGTGGGAACGATTGTTTACGATAACAGCACAAACTTGATTATTGCCGATTTAACTGAAAATGGTCAACGTGCGATTATCGCAAAAGGAGGACGCGGAGGACGCGGAAATATCCACTTCGCAACACCTCGTAATACAGCGCCAGAACTTGCTGAAAATGGTGAGTTAGGTCAAAAACGTGAAGTTCGCGTGGAATTAAAAGTATTAGCTGACGTAGGATTAGTTGGATTCCCAAGTGTCGGGAAATCAACATTAATCTCTGTTGTTTCAGCATGTAAACCAAAAATTGCAGCATACCACTTCACAACATTAGTTCCTAACTTAGGAGTTGTTGGTGTTCCAGATGGTCGTTCATTCGTTATGGCTGATTTACCAGGATTAATCGAAGGAGCTGCAAGTGGCGCAGGACTTGGACATCAATTCTTACGTCATATTGAGCGTACGCGTGTTATCTTACACGTTATTGATATGTCTGGTATGGAAGGACGCGATCCATATGAAGACTATGTAACAATCAATAACGAGTTAGCACAATACCGTTACAAATTATTAGAACGTCCGCAAATTGTTGTTGCTAATAAAATGGATATCGGTGATGCTGAAGAAAACTTAAAAGCATTTAAAGAAAAAGTTGGAGATGATGTAACAATCGTTGAAATTTCAGCGGCAACTCGTCAAGGAATCGACCAATTGTTATATAAAACAGCTGATTTATTAGAAAAAACACCTCAATTCCCATTATATGATGAGGATGAAGTGGAACAATCAGTAACGTATAAATTCAAACCTGAAGAAGCGAAATTCCATATCTCTCGTGGAGATGATGGAGTGTATGTTGTTACAGGAACACATGTGGAAAAAATCTTCCATCAAACAGACTTCAACCGTGAAGCATCAGTTATGCGATTTGCACGTCAATTACGTCAAATCGGTGTTGATCAAGCCTTACGTGACCTTGGAGTGGAAGATGGAGATCTTGTGCGCATCCTTAACTTCGAGTTTGAATTCAAAGACTAAAATAATAGACCACTTTACGTTATGTAAGGTGGTTTTTTTATATCATCTTAACAAGATGAGTGACTTTAAATGGTTAAAAATTAATAAAATACTGTAACAAGTATCTGATGTTTATATCAACTAACTTACCAATTTAAAGCGCAACCCATTGGATTTAAGAAGCTAACATCGTTAAAAGAAAGGCGTAAGGATTCATGAGGCATCTGTTACTAATTGATGGTGATTACTTAGATGAAAACTTAATTCTTATCATTACAATTGAAAAATTAGAGATTAACATTGATATTTATTAGATCATGGTTCATCCGGTTTACTTTAGACAATCTTTTTCAACACCATCACCGGCGTATATGGGAGGAAACGGAATTGCTTTTTAAATGATAAATTCAATAAAGAATCTTCCAACGATTTGATGCTCTATAAATAATGATTGTTGAATTACAAGTGATATAAAAATTAAAGAAGAATAAATGTTAATCAAACTAACGAAGGGTTATACTGAGCATTGAAATGTCGAGTGAACTTTATCTTCTTTTAAGGGAAAAAGCTCACTTCGCATAAGTTTGTTATATTCGTGAAAATCTCATCATATATTGTAAAGAGATAATGTAGAGAGGAGAATCAGACTTATGAAAATCCACATTGTACAGAGAAACGACACGTTTCAATCGATTGCGGAGAAATACAATGTCAGTGTTCAAGATTTGATTGGGATGAATACTCATATCAATCATTTAACTGGCCTTGTACCTGGATTAAAAGTCAAAGTTCCTTCACCTGCCCGAAAAGAAGAATCAAATGTCGCACAACACATTCAAAAATATTATCCGAATTTAGATACTAGCCCTATTGAACTTAAGACTGTTACAACAGTTGAACCTGAACCGGTTGTGGTGAAGCAAGAAGCACCTATTGTACAGCAAGTGCAACAAGTTGAACAGGTGCAACAAGTGCAGCAAGCTCAACCGGCACCTGTTCAACAGGTCCAACAGGCACAACAAGTGCAACAACCAACACCGACTCAAGTGACAAAGGTGAAAGAAGAAGCGATTCCAGTTCCGCTAAAACCTATCCAGACGGAGGTTCCGATACAACCGAATGATGGCGTAAAAGTTGGAATAGGAGGAGTTGCTGCTAGTGTTGAACAATATAACGTTTCGGTGAATCAAAAAAACTATCAACAATCTAATCAAACAACAGCTCAAACACAAACACAGGGAGTAGCTGCGCAACCTCTTCCTTATCCATTGCCTCTGACACCATCTATGCTTTATTCACCTTATAAACCAAGCTGTTCGTCAGGTCCAATGCCTTATCCGGCACCATATGCGAATCCTTATGCTGTTGGTCCATACGTTAACCCTTATCCAGTTTCTTATGGAACTCCATATGGGGCTGCCCCATATGGGATGAGAAGTCCACAAGATGAGCGTTTCTTTATCGGTGGATTTGGTTATCCATTCTTCGGTGGATGGGGATGGGGAGGCTACTATCCATATTATGGTGGATGGGGATGGGGAGGTTATCCTTCTTACGGTGGATGGTATCGAAACCCTTATCTATAACATCGTATTTCCTAAAAAGAAGATGTCTGACATCTTCTTTTTTTATGTGCGCCCGGCATGGGTATTATCTAACGGGTTAAAGTCCCGAGTACGTCCAAGTAGCGGAAAGTACATAGCCTAAGACAAGGGTGTCCTCTGCG
>NZ_JAMQUU010000050.1:0-14813 GCF_025594975.1 Turicibacter sp. T129
CATGCCGGGCGCACATAAAAATAGTTGCCGAATAAATCGACAACTATTTTTAATGTTTTTTAAAGATGTTCATAATACCTACAACAATTGCACTGATCCATTTTGGTAATTTAATCGTATAAAATCTCATCTTATCCGCTCCCCTATTCAAGGATATTAATTACTGTACACTATATGTCCTCATGGAAAAAGATATGACTACAACTTAATCACGACTAAATATCATTAATAAATAACCACTATCAAACGAGACAAAAAAGCTAGATTCAGTTGTCTCATTACTAATGCAACGAATATCATCCTGTGTTAACTCATAATTCGTTAATGGATATTTTAAACGATTTAACGTTAGATTAGTTACCGTTGACTCTAAGGCAAAAAATGAAATATAGGGCAAGCCTGGATGATTGATTTCATGCTGACCTGAGGCTAACACCATTAAGTGATTTCTTTCATCCACTAATGTAATCGGTAAGCCTTTTTTAGCAAACTGAAGTAATAAGCGAATATTAGCTAAGCTATGATCGATTCGTCCACCTAATGATCCATAAATCCGAACATCAGTTGCTTCTTTCGTCATCGCTACATTCAAAGCCACTTCAGTATCCGTTTCATCTTTTTCACTTGGTAATTGAACAAGTTCCAACGCAGAATCTTTAATTTTAGCAAACTCAGATTCCGTCACTGAATCAAAATCTCCAATGGCGATATCCGGACAAATTCCATGCTCTACTAAAGTTAAAGCTCCTCGATCGACTCCAATCACGAAGCTCGCTTTAATATGTTCTAAATCTAACCACGCATTTGGTGCTCCGCTAATAATCGCAATTTTCATTCAAATTACCCCTTAATTTTTTGAATGGCTAATTGACGGTCTACTGCATTAAACACAGCTGATCCAGCAACTACCACATCTGCCCCAGCTTCTTCACATAAGCGGGCTGTTTCCTCGTTAACTCCACCATCAACTTCAATCACATAAGATAAGTTTTGTTCTTGACGCCACTGATTTAATGTCGCAATTTTATTTAATGAATCCGGAATAAAGGTTTGACCTCCGAATCCTGGATTAACTGACATAATTAAAATCCAATCTACCTCTTGTAAAACATGTTTAATCATTTCAAGTGGTGTATGCGGATTTAAAACGACTCCACACTGCATCTCATATTGCTTAATTAATTGTAACGTACGATGTAAATGACGGCATGCCTCTACATGAACTGTAATAATATCTGCTCCCGCCTCTTTAAAATCTTTAATATATTGATCCGGATTTTCAATCATTAAATGAACATCAAATGGCAACTCTGTATGAGGACGTAAACATTTCACAATCCCTGGACCTAATGTAATATTAGGGACGAAATGACCATCCATCACATCAATATGAATATAATCCGCGCCTAGTGAATCAACACATTTTACTTCTTCTGCTAATTTTGAGAAATCAGCAGCTAAAATTGATGGTGCAATTTTCAACATCTTTCCTACTCCTTCATGTCTTAATACTTCGGTTTACGAGTTTTAATTTCTGTTAAGAACTGTAAGTAGTTCTCATATCGGGTTGGGATGATTTCTCCTGCCTCCACAGCCGATTTGACAGCACAACGAGGTTCATTTTCATGCAAGCAACCTCTGAACTTACACTGCTCTGAACGCTCATAGAATTCGATAAAGCATTGTGATAAATCGATAGGTTCTAATTGATCTAAATCTAAAGAACTAAATCCTGGTGTATCTGCGATTAAGCCTTCGCTTAACTTATGTAATTCAACATGTCGGGTTGTATGTTTTCCGCGTCCTAGTGCTTTTGAAATTTCATTAACCTGAATATCTAATGTATGATCGATTGAGTTAAGTAATGACGATTTTCCTACTCCTGATTGACCGCAAATCACAACAATACGATCTTTAATTAAATCACTAATCGATTCTAATCCAAATTGTCGTTTAGATGAGGTCTCAATGACTTCATAACCAATTTCACGGTAATAATTAATCGTTGGTTCAATTGATTGTTTCTCTTCTTCACTCAATAAATCCATCTTCGTTAGCACAATAACAGGTTCAATGCGATTCATTTCAATAACAGCTAAAAAACGATCTAACAACTTCGGACTGAAGTCGGGTTCTTTCACTGAAAAAACAACTAATGCTAAATCTACATTAGCAATAGGTGGGCGCACTAATTCATTTTTTCGAGGGCCGATTTCCATCACATAACCATTTCCATCAGATTCAACTAAAAACTCAACTTCATCTCCTACTAACGGAGTAATTTTCTGTTTACGAAATAATCCTCGACTTCGACATTGAATCATTTCTTTACTTTCTAAATCTTCAACGTAATAAAACCCACTTAAGGCTTTTAAAATAATTCCCTTTTTCAAATTATCACCTACTAAATGATCAGGTTCACTCATCATTTTCTTTATTGTCTATTATTCTTGTCTCGTTGAAGATGATTTTTCTGGAGTCTTTGCGACATATAACGTAACACTAGACTTCACTTTTACGCGTGTTCCGATAGCCGGTGATGTTTTAAATACATCACCATCTTCATAATTCTCATCTTCAATATAAATGACTTTTGCATATTTAAGTCCGATGTCTTTTAATTCCTTTTCTGCCTCTGTCACTGTCATCGTTGAAACATCTGGAACATAAACTTCAGCGACTTTATGAGTTGCAGGTCGATAGATAATGACATAATAAAGCGTGATGGCACAAATTAAGAAAACAGTGAAAGAGACTAATAAAGCTGAGTTTAAAAAGTCAAATTTCTTTCCTTTTCGTCCTTTACGCTTTTTCTTTGATTTCTTAGCCATTTCTTCTGATACCTCCTTCTTCAGGTCAGACATCACCATCGTTTTTTCAAGTGCCTCATCTTTTATACTTTCACTTAGAAGAGGCTCATCGACACGCTCAGTTGTTAACGCTGAGTTTAAATCAATTAATAATTCATCAACACTGTGGTATCGATCGCTTGGTAGCTTGCAGGTACAACGACTAATAATGTTATCTAAACTATTCGGTAATTCCTCTTTGACTAGCTTGATTGAAGGCATTTCTGCTTCTAAATGTTGAAGGGCAATATTAACCGCACCTTCTCCTTTAAAAGGCACATCTCCCGTTAATAATTCATATAAAATAATTCCTAACGCATAAATATCTGAGCGCTCAGTTGCTAAATTTCCACGTGCTAATTCCGGTGCTAAATAATGAACCGAACCCATAATCGTGTTCGTTTGTGTCATATCTGCCTCATTACTTGAAAGAGCAATTCCGAAATCAGTAATTTTTACAACTTGATCATCAGTAATCATAATATTTTGCGATTTAAGATCGCGATGAATGATATTGTTTTGATGAGCATATAAAACCCCCTCAGCTAATTGTGTCATAATATGAATCACTGTTTGAGGTTCTAACGCTCCATGTTCACGTAAATAATCTTTCAATGTTTTTCCTTTAACATATTCCATGACAATAAACGGCTGTTGCTTATAATCACCAACTGTATAAACATGAACGATGTTCGGATGATCCAAATTAATCACTTGTGCTGATTCACGTTTAAATCGTTTAATGAAACGTTCATCTTTTGAAAGCTCATATCGTAACATTTTAATCGCTACATGTCGTTTTAGTGTACGGTCATACGCTAAATAAACATTAGCCATTCCACCATCACCAATTAGCATCTTAATGTCATAGCGCGAATTAATCGTTGTTCCGATAATCATAAAGAGTCACTCCCTTCGAGGCGTTCGCATAAAGCCACTGATATATTATCTTTTCCTCCATTACGATTCGCCACTTCAATCAGTAAATTTACTTTTTCTTCTGTTGACGTTTGTTTGCTTAAAATAGCAAGAATCTCTTGATCATCTACCATCGATGTTAACCCGTCTGTACAAAGTAAGATGGCATCTAATTGATAATGCTCTAACACAAGATAATCAAATTTCAATTCTTTATTCACCCCAAGAGCATTCATAATAATATTACGATGTGGATGATTTTTTGCTTCTTGTTCAGATAGTTTTCCTTCTTCGACTAGTTTACGAACGAAGGTATGATCCTTTGTAATCTGTCTTAATTGGTGATGGGATAAAAGATAAGCTCGACTATCCCCAATATGTGCAAATGCGATAAAAGACTTAGTCATCACAGTTACAATAGCTGTCGTTCCCATTCCATGTGAGATATGATGATCTTCAATATACGTCAAGATATCTTGATTTACTTGATGTAAAATCTTCTTTAACCATTTTCTCAATATTTCTGAGTCATCAAATGTTAAGTCCTCATTAAAGTATTGCTCGATTGTTTTTAATACCATGGCACTTGCGACTTCTCCCGCTTCATGCCCTCCCATGCCATCGGCTACTACAATAATTGAGCAATGTTGATTTTTATAAATTTTAACAGCATCTTCGTTATGTGGTCGGATTTTTCCGACATCAGTCTTATAACACATCTGGTCAAACATTCTATAAAGCCCCCTCTTTAGCTCTTAACTGTCCACAAGCCGCGTCGATGTCACTTCCTAACTCGCGTCGAACAGTTGCATTAATCCCACGTTTTTTTAATGTCTTCTCAAATTGTTCAATATGTTCAATTGGTGTACGATCAAACCCACGTTCCGGTACATAATTCACCGGAATTAAATTGACGTGACAATTCATTCCTTTTAATAAGTCCGCTAATTTTGTTGCACATTCTACTGTATCATTGACATTTTTAATTAATCCATATTCAAAAGTGATACGACGATGTGTTTTATTTACATAAAACTTCGCCGCTTCCATTAACTTTTCTAATGGATAAGCACGGTTAATTGGCATTAATTGCGTACGCAATTCATCGGTTGGTGCATGTAATGAAATCGCAAATGAAACTTGAGGATGATGCTCGGCAAAATCATAAATTTTCGGAACAATCCCACTTGTTGAAACAGTAATATGACGTGCTCCAATATTTAACCCTTTATCATCATTAATAATATTAATGAATCGAGTTAAATTATCATAATTTTCAAATGGTTCTCCAATTCCCATCACAACAATATGACTAACACGACCTTCTGTTTCATCTAAGTATTGTTGAACACGTAAAACTTGTGCTACAATTTCCCCTGCCTCTAAATTACGTTTTAAGCCGCTTAAGGTAGAAGCACAGAACTTACATCCAATGCGGCACCCAACTTGTGTCGTCACACAAACAGAATAACCATAGTTGTGACGCATTAACACCGTTTCAATTAAGTTTCCATCTGCTAATTCAAATAAAAACTTTGTTGTTCCATCACTTGCGATTTGTTTTTTACGTTCTGATAAGGTTGTGAAATCAAATGTTTCACTTAATAAATGTTTTAAATCTTTCGGTAAATTACTCATCTCATCAATTGATGGCACACGTTTTTTATATAACCAATCAAAAATTTGTTTCGCACGAAACTTTGGTTGGTTATTGGCTACTAACCAATTCTGCCAATCTTCAATATTTAAACTAAAAATGGATTTAAACTCCATATTAGCACCACCATTTCTACTAAATTCGTTAAAGTCATTGCTGTGTCAGTCATCTATCTATATAGAAACAGATCAATCATTTACATTGCCTAACTCAAAGTTATAGTCTTAAACTATCCTAAACTAAGGCTAACGCCAGAAATAATCACGTTTACCGATGTAAAAAAACGACTGTTTCTTCTATATATTATCCTGCTAAAACACAGATTCTCATGCAATCATTTCTGAAATTAAGCTTGGCGCTTTAAGCAAGCAATAAAGAAACCATCTGTTTGATAATCACCTGGGAATAATTGAACCATTCCATTTTTCGTTTGCTCGTGTAAAACCTCTGGAAGTCGATTGACTAATGTTGGATCGAGTTCATATTCTGGATGTTGTGCTAGGAATTGCTCAACCATTTTGTCATTTTCTTTACGATTTACGGTACATGTACTATAAACCAGTGTTCCCCCTACTTTAACTAATGGGGCAACTGTATTTAAAATTTTCTTTTGAATCATCATGATTTCATCTAAATCCGAAGGTTGTTTCGTAATTTTAACTTCTGGATGACGTCTTAAAATACCTAATCCTGAACATGGAGCATCAACTAAAACGGCATCAAAGCTATCTGACTCATAACGTTCATTTAAAGTTGTTGCATCTTGCAATGTCGCTACGACGTTTGTTAACCCTAAACGTTTCACATTATCTTCGATTAATTTAATTTTATGCTCATAAACGTCATGGGCATAAACCGTTCCTGTTTGACGCATTAACTCTGCTACATGTGTCGTTTTTCCACCAGGTGCTGAGCATGTATCTAATACTTTCGAATGATGTTTTGGTTTTAACGCACGTGCGACTAGCATTGACGATTCATCTTGAACATAGAACCATCCTTGCTCAAAATCCTTCGTCTTAATCACATTACCTTTTAAAATAACTAGTGCATCTTGGCTCAAATTACCATACTCACATGTGATGCCTTCCGATTCAAGTTTTTGCTTTAATTCTTCACGTGTTCCACGAACACCATTGACACGAATCGTCACATTGACACGCTCATTATTAGCACGAGCCATCTGAATCGTTTTTTCCCAACCGAATTGCTTACTCCACAATTTAATCAACCAAAGTGGATGTGACGTTTCAACCGCCAAACGCTCCGCCTCATCTTTAATCGTATCAAGACTTGGCAATGGGGTACGTGTCAGTTCACGTAAAATAGCATTCACTAATTTGCCATTAAATTGCCCTCCACGTTTTTTAGCAATCTTAACCGCTTCAGAGATTGCTGCGTGTTCTGGGACACTATCTAAAAATAACATTTGATATAGGGTCATTTGAATTAAAATACGAACCCATGCTTTGACTTTTCCGTTAAAGAAGGGTGTCACATAAAAATTCAATAACTGTTCATGTTGTAATGTTCCATAAACCAATTCAGTCATGAAATTTTTATCTTGAACTGTTAACTCATTTTTTTCAATTTGTTCACTTAAAGCATGATTACTATAAGCTCCATCTATTAAAATATCGGTTAACGTCTGCAATGCCAATTCGCGGGCATTTGCCATAATACCACTCCGTTCTCCTGTTTACCTGATGTATGTATAGTGATGTCATTTTATATTATAACATAATCTGCCTACTTTCATCTGTCATTTCACACAATTCTCCCCTAAATTCATCAGTCTTTCCTCATTGATTGAGAAATTTTAAAAAAGTTGCTTCTAAATTAGAAGCAACTTTTTGATTATTGTGTTTTATCAACAATTTTACGCCCGAAGTTCCCTTGAACTTGTGAACTTTGTAAGACGTTCGTAAACGAGTTTGGATCGACCTCATTTAATAATTGTAAAGCAATATATAATTCATAGCTTGAAACAACCATCATTAATAAACTACGATTTTGATGCGTGTAAGCTCCCTCCGCATTAATAATAGTAATCCCACGACCTAATCGACTTTGTAAAGTTGAAATCACCTCATCTTGCTTATTTGTGACAATAAACACTGTATAGCTTTGATGTGGAGTATGAATACGGTCAATAATTTGCATTTGAACAAAGATTAATAAAATCGTATATAATGCAATTTCCCATCCATCAACACATCCTGCAATTGCAATAATCACACAGTTTACAGCAAATGAGTATTGACCAAATGACCCTTGCGTTCTCATGGATAAAATTTGTGATAAAATATCAAGTCCTCCAGTTGAACCGCCATACTTTAAGATCGTTCCACTACCTAAAGCATAAATCATTCCACCAACAACGATATTTAATAACACATCATCAGAAAAAGAAATTTCTGGAACAATATTCAAACCTAACGTCATCAGTGTTACCGTATATAGCGTATGATAGGTGAAACGTTTCCCAATAAACTTATATGAAATTAGTAATAACGGGATGTTAATTGACCAAATAAGCATTCCGAGATTAATCTTAATCCCCCATGCACTATAAAGGAATCGACTAATTAACTGAGAAATCCCTGTGACCCCACCTACATATAACCCCGATGGATTGATAAACCAGTTAATTCCAATGGAGAATAGTAAAATCCCAACCGAAATCATTGCTAAACTTTTAAATTCTTTTTTCAAATGTTCTGCCTTAATAATACCCATTACTAAATTCCTCCACTTCCGTTTTTCATGAAGCTTTCTCTCTATTAAAACGGAATCTTTGATTTAATTCTTGAGAAATTATAACATGTTTTCTCCCGACAGGAAACTAAAAAATTGTTACTATTTTGTGTACATCCACATACAATTTATCCCATGATTTTAGAGGTAATTATTCCATGAAAAAAAGCACCTAAAAAAAGGTACTTTTTGTCTATGCTTCATAAATAATCATAGCCGAATAACTATAAACCTGTCCCTCTGTATCACTGAAGTGAGAGATAGAGTATTTAATATCTATGACCGATTGATAAGGTAATGTTTTTAAAAATTCATTGACGACACTTTCTAAATCTAGCTCATGTTCTTCATCAAAACATTTCACTTGAACGGACATTCTGTCTCCCTCCTATCACATTAAAGACAGAATACCATTAGAAGCTTTGAATTTTTGTCAAAAAACAGAAATCTATTTAATTTCTTTTTTAACAAAGTATCCTTGAACCATTTCACTTTGCACTACATTTGTAAAGGCTTGCTCATCTACCATTTTAATAACAGCAAGAGCCTCATATAATTCATAGCTTGATAAAACCATCATTAAAACACTTTTATCATTTTTACTATAAGCACCGCGTCCTTCTAAAATTGTAATCCCTCGATATAACTGTTGTTGAAGCGATTTAATCATCTCATCTTCTTTACTCGTTACAATATATAACGTTAAGTTTTGATGAACAGTATGAATTTTATCAATAACAACAGATGTGATATAAATCGAGATGATGGTATATAATGCCGTTTCCCATCCTTGTGTAAGTCCTGCAATCAAAATGATAATCGCATTAATCGCAAATGAATATTTTCCAAATGAACCATTAAATTTCATTGAAAGATATTGGAAGACAATGTCTGTTCCACCAGTTGATGCACCAATTTTTAAAATCATTCCTACACCAACACCGATTAACACCCCACCAAATACAGCGTTTAGTAAAATATCATCAGAGAATTTTCCCATGGGAACTAATTCTAAAATGATGGATTGCAACACAACTGTTAAAATACTTAAGACAGCAAATCGTTTTCCAATTGAACGCCACGCTAAATATAAAAGTGGCACATTCAATAAGAAAATTAATCCACCTAAACTTAATTGAATCCCAAATGCAGAAGAAGCAAAGGCTATTATTAACTGCGCAATCCCTGTCACTCCACCTGTATATAGATTAGCAGGCGAAATAAACATATTCATCGCTAACACATATAAAAATACCCCTATAATCATAATCCCTAAGTTCTTCAGTTTAATTGAAACTTGTTCATTTTTTAAAATATTCATCTGTTCCACACTCCTTCTCTGATGTCCTGATGAATAATTAGACTTATTCGTTTGAATCTGTGTCTTCTTTTAAATAAGTCCATCCATCTTCTTGATAAACTTTTCCCTCTTTCATTAAACGCCCTAATGCACGCTTAAATGAGGCCTTACTCATTTTAAAGACACGACGAATATCGTCTGGTTCTGATTTATCATAAAACGGCATCGCCCCACGACGTCCCATTAAATATTCTAAAATAATGTCTGAGTCTTCCACAATCGCAAATTCCTTTTGTGGAATTAATGACATATTAAATTCACCATTATCTTTTACACGTACGACACGTCCCTCAACTACTTCTCCAAGACGTGGTTCTTCACGACGTTCACTTTCATGAATGAATCCCATGTATCCTTCTTCTGTAATGACGTTTGTTCCGATTTTACCTGTACGAATTACACGCGCTTTTACCTTTTTACCATGTAATGATTGTGGCGCCTCCTCTTTAACTCCGCCAAACTCTTGTGGGCGAGCTAAGATTGCAAATAAGTAGTTTGATTGTGATTCTTTTAAATAACAATACACATAATCTCCGACTTGTGGCCATAATGATTCGAAAATTGGTAAGTCTGATGGTGCGATTAAAATGTTTTTGTTAATTCCGATATCAACAAAAACTCCTAAATCTTTACGCACATCTACTACTTCAACCCAACCGAATTCTTCTGTTGTCACTGCTGGCTCTTGCATCGTTGCTGTTAAACGTTTTTTTGCATCATAATAAACGAAGACTTCGATTGTTTCTCCAACTTCGATAGGATGCGTTACTTCTGCTTGATGTAAGAAGAACTCTTCACCATCTAGCATTAATGTATAACCAAGTGGCGTCTGACGCTCCACTTTCATTTCATGAAATTTTCCTGCTAACATTTCATCACTTACTTTCCTTTTAAAGTCAATATATTATAACATGCACCAAAATTCATGAAAAGTGGAAATTGCTTTTTCACTCTATTTAATCGTTTTATGTATCAAATCACATATAATTTTATTATCACCGACGTTACTTAAATCAATCCATCTTTTTCTTATTTTTTAAATTTGAACATCTACTCATTAAATATTCATTTTTAAAAAAACATTTACCGTCATGAGCAGGAAAAAATAAAAGATCAACCCTACCTAACTAAAACCAAAGATTTCTACTCATTCAAACACGATGACAAATCTATATAGAAACAGAAACCTTTTCTACATTTAATATAGCAACTCAAATATATGATAGTCATACCGTGAGTCACCTGCCATGCGAAGCATGTTTCCTCCATTGGTAGGGAATGCAAGGCAGACTATCGTCCAGGGGTCACCTAGCAGCTTCACTTGTGAAACAATCCACCATTGCTAGGGAATGGGTCACCTGGCAGATTGTCGAAGACAATCTAATCCTCAACTGCTAGGGATTTAAAATTTTTTACAATGTAAAAAACTTATCTGGACTTATATATCGAAGCATAAAGTCATGAAAACTGTATGACTTTGCAACATTCATTTTATGTTTATAGCGATTCGGATGAACGTTAATCTGCTCATATTAAAAGCCTTAGAAACTCCTAAAGGGTTCTTAAGGCTTTTTTTCTCTTTCAAATTAAGCAACGAAGTCTTCCTTTTCAACTTGTTCCATAATAAATAATAAATCAGCTTCAACTCGCTCATAACGGCGATGATACGTTAATAATTTATCATTTAAATCAACCGTTAAACTTTTTAACTTTTGAAGATATAAAAATAACTGTTCATTTCCAGTCTTAAGTGGTAATCGTTCCACATGAGCTTCTAATTCATACACTTTTGCTTCCCACTCTTTAATACTCATGGTTGATTGTTTTAAACTTTTTTGTGTATGATGCTGTAAATCCTCAAGTTTTTTATACAATGAAGCTTCTAAATAACCATATTGTTGCCACTCTGAACCTAATGACAATAAAATTGAACGGATACGTAATAAATTTTTTAAGTGTTTCGAGACATGATAAGAGGCAAAAAAGCCATCCTCATATAACACTTTTGCTAACATGAAATTTTTCTTATATGCCTTTTTAATATTCATTCTCGCCATAACCAACACCACCTTTTACTAAAACTTAAGTAAATTATAATATATTTTTAGTAAAAAATACACTATTTTACATGAATAAAAATCTTATATCAAAAAAAACTCACCAGCCTTCGCTAATGAGTTATAATATATTCTTCAAAATAACAATCATTAAACTTAAAATAAAAAGGTGAAGAGGATAAAAAGCATAAAAGAAATATTTATTCAGCTTTATTGATCCTTTCTCTCCATTGTATTTCGAAATTGGCCATAAGGCAGCAAGACAGAACAATTGAGCAACACACTGTAAATACACTAAAACTTGTAGAATCATTCCAAACCCATCGGTCGTCACAAAGCCATATCCATCATGAATAAAAGATGAAACAGAGGACCACATGCCAATCGATTGACCATATAATAATAAATTAAGGACAACCAACATAATACTCATACGAGTTTTATTTTCAAAAAAGAGATACATCATAAAAATGGTGAGAATTCCATAAAGGTCATAGTCTGTTCTTAAATTTGCAGCTATTAAGCCTATGAGAATAATAAATAATCCCCCTATAAATTTAAATCCTTGATCTTTAGAGATATTATCATATCCCCAAATGGCTAATAAACCTAAAGCCAAGGTGAAAAAGACATTTTGGTGAGTGAATTCTAACCATCTCCCTGAAATAGCAATATCAAAAAATGGCTCGGAAATCAAAGCAAAAATACTTAATCTTAATAAATATTTTTTCCGATTACGCGTGTGATAGAACCCATTGACAACCAAAAAAGCAAAGATTGGAAATGAGATTCGTCCAACTAAACGCATGATCACCATCATTCCTTCAAGCGCAATAAACGTGGTCATATTTTCAGTATATCCTTGTAAAAAAGGGATGATAATTGCACCAATATGATCAATTAACATCGTGACTAGAGCGATTATTTTTAATTGTGAGGCATCTAATCCTTTTTTCTTTTCAATCACACAACCTTGACTGGTATCTAACTGATTTCCTAATTCCATTCAAGCACCCTCTCTTCCAAAATTTTCTTAAATTATAACATGAATCACTCAAAATAACCACTATAAAAAAGACAGTCGTATTTGACTGTCTTTTAAATAACTAATCTAAATCACAAACTAAACGTCCTTCTAATAAACTACGTCCAATTGTTTTTCCAAGTGTTAATACGTCAGCTAATTTTTCTTCATCAGGTTTAAAGCATAGCTTAACCGGTTCAACCATTTTTAATTTTAATTGGGTTAAACGGGCATGAACATTATCCACCGCTTCTCCACTCCATCCATATGAACCGAAGGCTGCACCAAATTTTCCACCATGAGTCACTGGATTCATTCCTGTTAAGACATCCCAAACGATTGGCACTGCATCTTTATTCACAGTTGTTGCTCCGATAGCAATTGCATCAGCTGCATATAAATCCGCAAATAATTGTTCTTTTACCTCTGGGAAGCTCTTAATATCTAAATCGTATAAACGAACTGTGACATTCGGGTTAACCATTACGATTCCTTCTTTAACTGTCTCAGCCATAATCTTTGTATATCCATAAGCTGATGTAAATGGAATTACCACTAATTTTTCTGCTGAGAAATCTTCCGTTGACCATTCTTTATAAATATTGATAATTTCTTCAATGCGTGCATCTAATACCGGTCCATGTCCAGGGCAAATCATCTTAACATTTAATCCTGAAAGAGTCGCAATTGCTTTTAACACATACGTTTTAAATGGTGCGAAGATTGGATTATAATAGTTTAATAATGCATCCATGTAATCGTCATTTTTTTCTACTGGTAATTTTGACATTAATACATCATCAAATGCATAATGGCTACCAAATGAGTCACATGTAAATAAAATTTCTTCTTCTACTAAATAACTATAAATAGTATCTGGCCAATGTAAGTTTGGTGCTGAGATGAATTTTAATGTACGCCCACCTAAATCTAATACATCATTCATTTTTACAGCTTGTGATTTAAAATCAATATTCACAATGTTACGTAAATAACGAATAGCTACGGCTGAAGCAATAACCGTAATATTTGGATTTAATTTGATTAATTTTTCAATTGATCCTGCATGATCAGGCTCTGTATGATGAACGATGATATAGTCGATTTTATCAATTGAAACATGTTTTTGAATTTTTTGAAGATAGTCTTCAAAATAAGGCGCTTTCACTGTATCAAATAACGCAACCTTGTCTTCTCCTTTTACAAAATAAGAATTATATGATGTTCCATATTTTGTTTCCATAACAACGTCAAACACTTCAAGATCGTGATCTTGAATCCCTAACCAGTAAACATTTTCAACTAGCTTCAAACTCTCCATTAACTGATCTCTCCTTTAGAAAATTGCGAAGTATTTTATATAGTTTTTTTACCTTTAAAGTTTAACATACTATCCTTTTTATTCCCAATAATATGCACTTTAATTTTAAACATTATTATGTTTTAAATTTATTTCTACTCATGTAACTCTAGTGGTAGACCATCTGGGTCTCTAAAAAAGACGAATCTTGTATTAGTATATTCATCTAGACGAATCTCTTCAGTCTCAATTCCTTTATCTTTTAACATGTTAACAGCTGCTTCTATATCATCTACTTTAAAACAAAGGTGTCTTAATCCACATGCTTCTGGATAAGATGGACGCTTTGGACTATTTGGAAATGAGAATAGCTCAATTTCACTGTCTCCAATTTTTAAATCTAATTTATACGAATTACGGTCGATACGATAATTTTCTCGAATCACTTCAAAACCTAAGACATTCACATAAAAAGATTTCGATACCTCATAATTAGAAGCAATAATCGCAACATGATGAATATTTTTAAACATTAATCTCCCCCCTCTTTTATCTATCATTTTACTAGCTTTACTCCAAAAAAACAAACGCTACCTTAAATGATAAATAAGAAATCATCATTTTTATAAATCATAAAAATTTACTGTTTCTATTATTAGCCTATGTGATAAACATTTAATGAGTTTAAGACTTATACCTTCAATAAATAAGCTTCCTGTGTGACTATATATAAGCCGAAATATCTTTCAAATTTTTTGAATAATACATAGTTCTTAAGGCTTTTTGATACTCGGTCACCTACCATGCGAAGCATTAATCCTCAAGTAGCAGTGTATAAGAAATCCTACAGTCTAATTAAATTTTTTTACGATATGACGAATTGTCAATACA
>NZ_JAMQUU010000051.1:0-4914 GCF_025594975.1 Turicibacter sp. T129
AACCAATTTTGGTGTTGAGCCTGAAAAAGAATATAATAAAAAGTTAAATGAAATTATTTACGTAAGTTTAACGGAACATATTCATGGTGCGATTGAACGTTATCACCAAGGAATTCAAGTTAAAAATCCATTATTAATGGAAATTAAACGATTATTTGCTGATGAATACGAAATTGGTCGAAGAGCATTAGAAATGATTCATCAGGATTTCGGAGTTTTATTTGAAGAAGATGAAGCAGGGTATATTGCTTATCATATTGTGAATGCTGAACTTAATAATGATATGATAAATATTGCAAATATTACTAAAGTAATGCAGCAAGTTTTAAGTGTTATTAAATATCACTTTAAAGTAGAGTTTAATGAAGAGTCTAGTACGTATTATCGTTTCATTACACATTTAAAATTTTTTGCACAACGTGTTTTTAGTAATGCTGTTTATGAAGAAGAAGATACGGAATTATTCTTCATTTTAAAAGAAAAGTATCATGAGAGTTATGAATGCGTTTTAAAAATAAAAGAATTAATCGAGCATGAATATAATTATGATTTATCATTAGAGGAGCAATTATATTTAATGATTCATATTGAACGAATTAGAACAAAAGCAACAATTTAAGATAGTTAATAATGCTGGATAATCCATCAGCTTATTATATATAGTAAGATTGTAACTACGCTATAGATGAAAATCTATATATGTAGGCAAAACTTCATTTGATTTTTAAATGAATGGAGGAAGAAAAAATGGATTATAAGAAATTAGCTGAAAGAATTCTTGAAAAACTTGGAGGAAAGGAGAATGTAGAATCTGTTGTTCACTGTATGACAAGACTTCGCTTTGTATTAAAAGATGAAAGTCAAGTGGATGATGAGCAGGTGAAAAAGATTAAAGGTGTGATTGGGGTCATGAAAAAAAGTGGCCAATATCAAATTATTATTGGTAATGAAGTGGCGTCAGTTTATAAAGAAATTTGTGCGCTTGGTAATTTCAAAGAAAAAACATCGGTAAAAAAAATAGAGAAAAAAAATCAAAATATCATTTCTGAAATGTTAGATATCATTTCAAGTGTTATGTCGCCCGTTATCCCAGCCATTATTGGAGCGGCGATGATCAAAGTTTTATTAACTGTTTTACCGATGATAGGGATATTAAGTAACACAAGTCAAACTTATGAACTGTTATCAGTTATTGGAGATGGAGCTTTCTTCTTCATGCCAGTATTAATTGGAATGTCAGCTGCAAAACGATTTAATGCTAATCCATATTATGCCGTGAGTATTGCACTGATTATTTTACATCCAAACTTTATCTCTCTTTTAAAGGGAGCAAATGAAGCAGGACAAACAGTCAAGTTCTTTAACTTAATCCCAGTTACTTATGCTAATTATTCTTATTCAGTTATTCCGATTATTTTATCAGTAGCAGTCTTACCTTATATTGAACAATTTGTTGATAAAATTACGCCAAAAATTACAAAAAACTTCTTAAAACCAATGTTAGTGATGTTATTTATTGCACCAATCGTTATGGTTGTCATTGGTCCACTAGGAGCTATCTTTGGTGATATGTTATCAACTGCTGTTTATTTTATTCAAGATAAGTTAGGTTTTATTGCAGTTGGATTAGTAGCGGCTGTCTTCCCGTTTGTGGTTATGACAGGAATGCATCATGCCTTTACACCAATTAAATTAGGAGTTTTAGCCACAACAGGATTTGAAGGATTTATTTGTATTGCAGAATTCTGTGCAAATATGGCCCAAGGAGCGGCAGCATTAGCGGTATCAATCAAATCAAAAAATTCTGATATTAAACAGAGCGCAGGGTCATCAGCATTTTCGGCTTTAGTTGCAGGAATTACAGAACCTGCTTTATACGGAACGAACTTACGATTTAAAAAACCAATGATCGGAGCTTGTTTAGGAGGATTAATGGGGGGATTAGTCGGTGGTTTCTTCCAAATGAAATGTTATGGAGTAGCAACACCAGCAATTGTAACCATTCCACAATATCTTGAAGAAGGAAATCCGCAAAGCTTTTTATATATTTTCATCACGTTAGGGGTAACAGTTGTTTCAACCTTTATTATTACTTATGTGATTGGATTTGAAGATCCGGTTGAAGAAGATGATGAAGAAATGTTAGAAGAGAAAGTTACGATTCCTTTAAATACAGGATTAAATATTGTGAGCCCTTTAGAAGGACATATGATTGAGTTATCACAAGTAAATGATGTCACTTTCTCTAGTGGAGTAATGGGAAATGGTGTTGCCATTATCCCGACAAAAGGTCAAGTTGTTGCTCCATTTGATGGAACAATAGATGTCTTTTTCAAGACACACCATGCCATTGGATTAAGAAGTGAGACAGGGGTTGAGTTATTAATCCATGTTGGATTAGATACTGTTAACTTAGAAGGAAAATACTTCACACCTCATAGAAAGCAAGGAGATACTATTAAGACAGGTGATGTGATTTTAGAGTTTGATATTGAAAAAATTAAAAAAGCAGGATATGAATTAGTAACGCCAATTATCATCACAAATAGTCAACAGTTTATGGATATAATTGTTAAGAAAAAAGATGTTGTAACAGCCAATGATCAAGTATTAGCTATTATTTAATGAGGAGGATATAGTAATGACAAGCTTTAAAATGCCGAAAGATTTTTTATGGGGGAGTGCTTCTGCTGCTTATCAAGTGGAAGGTGCTTACTTAGAAGATGGAAAGGGTCTTTCTAACTGGGATCAATTTGTTAGAATTGAAGGAAAAACATATAAAGGAACAACAGGTGATGTGGCAGTTGATCACTATCACCGTTTCAAAGAAGATGTGAAGCTCATGGCAGAAATGGGACTTAAAACGTATCGTTTTTCAATTTCATGGCCACGTGTTATTCCGACTGGAAATGGCGAAGTTAATGAAGCAGGATTAAAGTTTTATGAAGACTTAATTGATGAATGTCTAAAATATAACATTGAGCCAATGGTAACGATTTTTCATTGGGATCTTCCACAAGCTTTAGTGGATCAATATAATGGATTTGAAGATCGACGTATTATTGATGACTTTGTCAATTATTCAAAAGTTTTATTTGAGCGATTTGGAAGTAAAGTTAAGTACTGGATTACATTAAATGAACAAAATGTATTTACATCATTAGGGTGGTTAACGGCGATGCATCCACCAGGAAAATTCAATGATGAAAAAACTTTCTACCAAGCAAATCATCATGCTTTTATGGCGCATGCAAAAACAGTCTTATTATTTAAACAAATGATTCCAAGTGGAAAAATTGGAGCAAGTTTTTCTTATAGTCCGAGTTATTCAATCGATTGTAATCCAATCAATGCAATGTCTAAAATGGACTTTGATGATATGAAAAACTTCTGGTGGATGGATATGTATGCTTATGGACGTTATCCAAAATCAACGTTTGTTTATTTACAAAAGAAAGGAATTGCTCCACAGTTTGAAAATGAAGATGAGCAAATTTTAAAAGAAGCCGCTTCAAAAATTGACTTTATGGGAGTCAATTATTATCAAACAAGTGTATGTGAATATAATCCAATCAATGGAGTTACACCTTATGGAACATTTAATACCACAGGTGTGAAAGGTTCAGGTCAAGTTACAGGGCAACCAGGACTATTTAAAAATCCATCTAACCCTTACTTAAAAACAACAGACTGGGACTGGACCATCGATCCAATGGGATTACGTTATGGATTACGAGAAATTACAAGCCGTTACAACTTGCCAATTATTATTTCTGAAAATGGATTAGGTGCTTTCGATAAAAAAGAAGAGGATGGTTCAATTCATGATCCATATCGAATTGCCTTCTTAAAAGAACACATTGAAGAATTGAAAATTGCTATGGCAGAAGGATGTGAAGTCATCGCTTATTGTACATGGTCCTTTACTGACTTATTAAGTTGGTTAAATGGCTACCAAAAACGTTATGGTTTTGTCTATGTTGACCGAGAAGAAGAGGAAGAAGGAGCAACATTAAACCGCTACAAAAAGGATAGTTACTATTGGTATAAAGAAGTCATTGCTTCAAATGGAGAAAATTTATAATTAAGATCGACAGTTTCAAAAGAGTTATCCAATCATCACTTGAAATTAAAAAGAAAAGCTGTGTTAGACATCCTTGTTGGTAGTCAATCACTTCATACCAATAGTTATGAGTTCTTATTTTTGAAAATTTTGCTCCCTCCAAGTAGGAAAAGAGTAAATAATAATATTTTCGTCTAACAGAGCCAAAGGAAAAAGACGCCGTTTTTTAAAACGGCGTCTTTTCATGCTAAGTCATCCTTATAAAAGATAGAACTAAGAAGAGCACTACAATGACAATGAGAAATCTAACTATTTTTTGATTAACGGTTTTAGATTTTCAACCAATAAGTGTTCCTAAGAAAGCTAAAATAGTATAAACAAATACCGAGATTAAAAAGCTATTATTAAATACGATAAAGGTTAGAATTACCCAAAGTAAAAAAATAAAACTAACCACTAAGCCAATGTAACTTAACGACATAACATTGGGCCAAAACCTCTCGTTTTTTCTCTTACCTGTTTGGGTTCTGGTTGCCTGTTTATAGTTTTAGTCAAATATAAAGTGGGGATTATCTTAATCTTGAAATTTCATTGTGTCTTCTACTTTTTTCTTAATCAAGTTCAGTTTCAAATCTTTATTGATATAATAGGTTTTTTTATGGTGATGGAGTTCTTGATCAAGTCCAGTCAACTTGATAGAAAAATATTTCGCCTAGCTCAACGTAAGATTAATTAATAACAAGGCAATCAGAATTTGTACACCTCTTCCCCTTCTTTAATTGAAACCTGACTTTATTATACTAGATAAGTGCGGTTAAAATATGTAATAAATAAAGGTTCTATAATATTTG
>NZ_JAMQUU010000052.1:0-5450 GCF_025594975.1 Turicibacter sp. T129
CGCAGTTTAATGTCTGCATATATTCATCTGTCAATCCATTGTAACATTCAAATCTTCCTGTTTCTTGATTTTTCTTTAAATAAACTTCTGTCATTTTTATCGCTCCATTCCTTTCGATGGTGTTGATGTTCTAATCACTCTTTTCGGCTCTGTCTGCCTTGCTTTAGATTGTTCTTGGGTTTGATTTGGATTCTTATACCTTTCAGGCCTTAGCTTGTATAAAAATTCTCTAAAGCCTTGCATTAAATCTCGCTCCTCTATGAAAAATTTAACGTCTTTCTGAAAATCATTAAATTTTTGCTTTGTATCAAAATACAAATTTTTATAATGCTCAATTAATGTTTTAGCTTCTTTGTATTCTTGTCTAAGTTGCTTATTCTCTTTCTGCAACTCATTCACTCGTTCGGTTAAATGCTCATTCATTTTATTTTTTAAGTTGAAGGACTGACTTAAACTTTCATATTTCTTTTCTAAGTCTTGCCTAAGGCTATTTTGNNTTCATCAAAAGATAATCCTCTCGCAATCCCCTCTTCTAAGATTTGAGATTTAACTTCTAAGTCTTTTACCTTACGATCTTTTTTCTTAAATTCCTTTTCAGTGACTAAAAATTCACTCCTTACTTGCTCTAATTCGCCTTTAATCTCATTTAAATCGTTTTTAACCGTGTTTTTTTCGCTTCTAAGCGTTTCTAAGCTCTCGGCATACTCTTTATACTCTGCCACCTTCATATAGTCGTGTGAGCCTTTATATTGCCTCTCAATGCCTTTCTCTTTTAATTGACGTTCAATTACACCTGTTTCATTTTCTCGCCAACGCTCAAATGTTAATCCATCTTGTTGCTCAATCGCTTTATCAAATCCCACTCGCTTACTCAATCCACGTTTGCTTTCATAAACTGGCACAAAGTTAATATGCAAATGTGGGTTTGCTTCATCAAGGTGCATGACTGCATTATAAACTTTTAAATTTGGATTTCTTTCTTGAAATCCTTTCATGTACTCATCCAAAATATTTTTTTTCATTTCAAAAATTTCTTCTGTGTTTTCATCTTTACAACCAACTGCCACAATCAACTCTTGTTGGTGATGAGTTTTTTTGTCGTGCAAAATTTTTGAAAAATAATCATCGATCTTTCGGTCACTTCTCTTTTGCTTAGCGTTATAATCTGCCACTGCTTGATCAAAAATTTCATGATACAGTTCCCGAATATCCGACTTTACATAAGTGATGTTATCTTTCACACGTTCCAAATCAATGTCCGGATTTCCAAATAAATTCTCACGATTATTATGTGCCAAACTGGTACTGTTGGCTTTATTAAAACTAATCGTCATCTGACCATTCATAAAAAAATCACCGCCTATTCAATACCTCAAATTTTAGCACAAAACATGAGGAGAAAGGAAGAAGGATTTTGAAAGAATGACAAAATAAAGAATTCTACCGTTATTTTGACACGTTGTATCAAAATGTAGAGCTCTGCCGAGGGCTATGCACCACCTGTAGGTGGTGAGTCATTCCTCTATTCAGCATAGAGTAATGACTAAAAACACTTCGGCGAATCCGCCGATTTTGATGTCACCGATCTGCTCCTTTACGCAGTTGGTTTCCATCAAAAATTAAAAAACTTTACGCCCCCTTTAGGCATAAAGTTTTCTCAAAAATAAAAAATTTCAAAAAAATTTTTGGACAGTGGGTCCCATTTTTTTGTCACTAGGCATTTGCGAAAAACAACTCTAGTCGCTTCGCTTGGAGTTGCCTTTCGGCAAACTAGCCTAACAAAAAAATTCCCAAAGTCAAAAATTTACGTTTCACTTTTTTAAATTTTTCTCTCTCAAACTGACAAAAAATTTTCTCAATCCTTGTTAAAATTTTTTTATCACACGCACACTTTTTTTGTCATGCAAAAAAATATTTTTTGAAAAAATCTTCAAAAAATAAATGTGTCCTTTTGTGTCTTTTCAAAATTTTAAATGGTGTCCAATTGTGAACTTTTGAAAACTAAAAAAAGCAAACTTTAAAAGTTTGCCTTAAAAAATTTAAAATAATTTTTAAAAAATAAAATATTTTTCTCCCAGTTTAATTGCTGTAACTCTTATGGTTACAGCATATTCAAATAGAACTTTTTTTAAAACTTTAAGCAATCAAAACTAAAAAATAAATTAAAAATACCATCACTGAAAATAAAACTATTACAGGAAAAAATTCTAAACTTGTATCGATCTGCATTTTCTTCTCCTATCTTGTTATAAAAACATATCATCTCGCAAAAAATTAATAACCTCTTAATAATTCATACGGTAAATTATACTTTTGTGACAATTTCTTTATCTCCTTACTAGCTTTCGAATAATCAGACTTATCTTCTAATAAAACATATCCCTCCAATTGTGCGTAATATAATCTTTTTTGTAAATCTATACCTAATTCCTCACTAACTTCTCTAAAAGAAGGAACTAAAATTGTTTTATTTAATAAATATTCATTCCAATCTTGTTTAATCACTTCATCCTCTTCTAGAAACCCTTTTACAACACCTGTCCACTCTTCAAAAAAATATACTAAAGGAATTTCATCACCCAGAGAATAATAATCTTTGAATTCACTTCCTAAAATTAATGGAAGTTTTTTTTCCGTCAAAATATAATCTATATCTTCAAATTCACTTCCTTCACTTAAAGATAAGTCATACAAATTCCATGCATACTGATCCATTGAAATACAATTAATAGGCGTAATCAATAATTCTTTACCTTCTAAGCTAACTGTTTGATTTCTTAAATCGTCTCCATATTCATATCCATTCACTAATTCAGCTGGTTTATCCCATTCTCCAATAATTTCTACAACATTAGGTAAAAATTCAATAAATGTAAATTGCTCACTTTTTCTTAAATCTTCCTTAAATGCATTCAATCGTGTTAAAAGATCACCTTGATTTAAAAGCTGCCTTAAAGAGCCATTTTCAGTAGATTCTAAATCTACTAATTGATAATATTGTTTTTCAAAATCATTTTTTTCTTGATAAATCATAAAAATACTCACACAAGATAATACACTGATTATAGCAAAACCTATAATAATCTTCGCCCATTCTTTCATCATAAACTCCTCCTAAAAAAAAACAACAAAGATATAATTTTATCTTGTTGTTTTTTTATTTACTTAACTTTTTACTTATTGCACATCCCAATATACATAAGGACTTCCTGCATTAGGAGTAGTTCCGGTAGTTGCCCAAACTTCTCCAGTTCCCCACTTGGAAGCCTTAACATACGTAGTTGTAAAAATCAATCCTCGTTTTTCTAAAGTAACAGTAGTTTTATGATACAAATCATCTTTAGTTGTACTTTCAACAACACGAGTTGCCCCCTTAGCATAATACTGACCAGTACTATGATCAACATAGCGTGAAACACCACTACTTAATAATGTAGCAACTCTTGGTTGAGGAGCCTCTCCATTATAAACAGCAGTATCATACTCTACTAAATCAAGTTCGAAACCTGGAAGTGGTTCTTGTGGTTCAATTCGATCTAATGTACTTGCTGAAGCGAAAAAATTACCGGTTGAAAATACACTAAATACAGATAATGCTAATAAACCTTTTTTTAAATTCATAATCCATTCATCCCCTTTTACCAAATATAAACAATTAAATTATAACAAACACATTATGTCGAAAAAAATAAAAAGTAAAAATATATTCAAAAATATCAAACAATTATTTCATAAATATATAATATACATTTAATATCTTTATAAAATTCATATAAAAAAGAGCAAATTTACATTTGCTCTCCAAAAAATTCTTTACGACATTCACTACAAATTTGAGTATATCCAATCTCTGAATTTCCAACTTTTCTTGTTGTTGGCTTTATCGTTTCACAAAAGAAACATAGCTTACGATTGACTTCAGTATGCCCATCATACGGATGAAATCTTTTACAACCACCGCAATAATAATATTTTTCTCTCATTGTTTTTTTCATTCTAAACCCCTCCTGTTAAACTCTCACATAATTCATATAACCAACATTCCAGGCATACGTTTCAAGTGTCATCTCTCCCTCTAACTCTTCATCCTTTTCGGAATCGATATGCACTAGATCGCCATCTTCTGCGTCATCTAAATTTAATTTTTTATGCCACTCTTTCATAATTCCGCTAAACGAAACCAAACGTCTACCTTGTAATGCATAATCCAACGTTTCAACAACGTTCATAGATAAATCTAAATCTTTTTCAATCACATAATCACTATCTTTAGCTGAATATTTTGCTACTTCTGCCACAGCTTCAGCGGTATTACCTTTTACTTTTTTAACATTAACTTGTGGCATATAATCTAATTTCATAGCTTTTGCCCATAGTTCTTGCCATTCCTCATGTTTTAAATATTTTCGGCTTTTAAAATAGCTTTTGTCCGCTACAATTAAGACATGAAAATGTGGATGATACATATCAAAATTAGGGTTCTTATCTCCAACTTTTAAACCTAACTTTTGATAATAATCTTTTTTCTTTTGATACATTTTACTCGTAATAATTGGATTTTTATCATAAGTAATTTCAAGTCCACGATACGCTCCCTTAACCACATCTTTCACTTTTTTATACTTCATGAATTTATTCCAACCATACATCATATCATCAAGTGTTTTATCTAAATTTTCAGCACTCACATTTTTTTGTGTGAGTGTTAAAAAGAGATAAGCATGTTCTTGTTCCTTCTCAATTGCTTGGATAATCTTTGAAACTTGAGCAAAAATCTTTAACGATCTCCTCCAGTTACAAACTGGACATAATCTTAATTGACAAAAATAAGCTTCATACAATGTTCGTTTTCCATTCTTATCACGCTTATACTTCAATACAATCGCACACATTCGACAACGCTCCTCACGATTTAAAAATCGATTGAATTTTTCTGAATGTATTTTACGATAAGATTCTTTTATCATCATGTAGATTTCTGCCAAACTTAAATTTCTTTTTTTCTTTCCAGACCAATCTCTTAATTTACCACTGGAAGATTTATCTTCTAAAAATTCTACTTGCTTATTTAATTGTTCCATGCTATTATTTCGTTAGCTTATTAGAGAAAAAACACCTTTTTCTCTCTAAATAAAAACGAAACCCCCTATTCTTGTTAGATTTTTCTCGCAAACTAATCATAACACAGAATAAGGGGTTTTTTCAATGTTTTTATCCTACAGCAAAAATCCGTTTTTTCGTTGATACCACTTGGGTTTGAGGGCATTTTAAATCTTCCTGTTGTTCACATAGTATCAAGTAAAGGATAGGACTTCCTTTCGGAAGTCCCAAAAAAAGCACCCAGTGGGTGCTTTTTTTCTCTCCCCTCACGTTCTCTTTTCAAATTTAAAAAAATCATCTAAAATTATTTTTGGAAAAAAATTTTTTCAAATTCGAAAAGTCTCTCAGAA
>NZ_JAMQUU010000053.1:0-44050 GCF_025594975.1 Turicibacter sp. T129
TATTATAGAACCGTTTTTTTGATGGATTGGAGTGAGGATATGAAGTTAAAAATTAGAAAGATGAGTGAATTAGATGCCTTTAAAATATTATTTTGGCAGTATTCTCCCCCGTATGATTGGTATAATCTTGAAGGTTGTGAAGAATGTTTAGAAGAGTTATTATATGATGAGTATTATTCAGTACTTAATCAGAAAGAACAGCTGATTGGCTTTTTCTGTTTTGGCCAATCGGCTCAAGTGTCAGCTGGAAAGATGGAAGGTTTTTATCGTGATCATGAGTATTTAGATATAGGGCTTGGTATGAATCCTTTATTATGTGGAAAGGGACATGGGGCAAGTTTTGTTCAAGTAGGAATGGCTTACGCTAAAAATCATTTTAAGGCTAAAAAGTTGAGGTTAACTGTGGCCGATTTTAATCAACGTGCCCTCAAGACTTATCAAAAGGTAGGGTTTAAAGAAATTGGGGAGTTTAATAGTCAAAATATTAAATTTAAAGTGATGAGTTATGAGGATTGAGTCGTCCAATAGACGACTTTTTTTTGGTAATTAAATAGTAAAAAATTAACTAAAATTTTAATAAAAAAGTTGATAAAATATTAAAAATCTTATAAGATAAAAGGGTACCTAAAACGCTTTTATTAAAAGAAGGACTTTTCGGAGGAAGTGGACGTTTTTGGGGAGTAAGAAAAAGGAGTGTGGATAAAATGTTCATTGAAAAGGAACAGTTATTACAGGGAACAAGTGAAAAGTTACAGCAAGCTCGTGACTATGTAGAATCTAAAAAAGATGAGATTTTATCATTAAAGGAGCGCAATCAGTTTCATCATATGCCCGAAGTAGGATGGATGAATGATCCAAATGGTTTCTCGGTGTATCAAGGCGAGTATCATTTGTTTTATCAATACTTCCCATATGATGTCAAATGGGGACCGATGCATTGGGGCCATGTAAAAAGTCGTGATTTCATTAAGTGGGAGTACTTACCAGTTGCGATGGCGCCTGATCAAGAGTATGAAACAGGTGGATGCTTCTCTGGAAGTGCCTTAGAAGTGGATGGAAAACACGTTTTAATGTATACAGGACATACTAATCCAAATCCTGAGGATGAATCTTGGGTCCGTCAAGTTCAGTGCTTAGCTGTTGGGGATGGGGTTAATTATCATAAGTATGTGAATAATCCAGTCATTAAGACCGAAGAAATGCCGGAGCATTCAAGTTTAACTGACTTCCGTGATCCAAAATTATGGGTTAAAGATGGAGTCTACTATTGTGTTTTAGGAAGTAAGAGTGATGAGAACAGTGCACGTGTGTTACTTTATAAATCAGTAGATTTAGTCCATTGGACATATGTTGGAATAGTAGGGGAAAGTAATCATGAATTTGGCTATATGTGGGAATGTCCAGATTTATTCCACTTAGATGGACAAGATGTGTTAATCATGTCACCACAAGGGGTTCCTGTTGAAGAATTTCGCCATAAAAATACGAATACAACGGTTTACTGTTTAGGAGAGTTAAACTATGAAACGGCTCATTTTGAGCGTCGTGTGATGGAAGAAATCGATTATGGATTAGACTTTTATGCTCCACAAACAACAGAGAGCTTAGATGGGCGTCGGATTATGATTGCTTGGATGCAATCATGGCATCAAAATATGCCAACCGATAAATACGGATGGGTGACGTCAATGACGATTCCCCGTGAATTAAGCATTAAAGGCGATGTCATGTATCAATGGCCAGTTCGTGAAATTGAGAAATATCGTAGTGGTCATATTGGTCATGAGTCAGTCATATTTGAAGGAAGTAAAACATTAGCAGGAGTAAAGGGACGTCATTTAGATCTGGAAATGGTCATTGACTTCAAAGAGGCAAAATATTTTGAAATTAAAGTCATGAAAGGTGAAGATCAAGAAACAAATATCGTGTATGACGTGGATCGTCATGTCTTAAGTTTTGATCGTCGTCAAAGTAGAAGTGGTATTGATGGATTAAACTATCGTGAAATGCCAGTTCCATTAGTAGACGGTAAGTTATCACTTCGTTTATTAATAGATACGTATTCAGTTGAGTTATTTGCTCAAGAAGGTGCACATACGATGACTTCAACGGTTTATTCGGACTTATGTGCAGAAGGAATTGAATTTATTGCAGATCGAACAGTAGAAATGACGGTTCATAAGTGGGAATTAAACGTGTAAAGAATCTATTTTATTAACTTAGTAAAATCGACTAAAGTACTTCCCCCTTAGCTTTAGTCGAAGTGCTAGGTTCGGAGATAGAGAGATGAAGATTTATCATGAAAAAATCAGATTTTGATAACTAAACTTTAACGTTAGTTGTCATGTCTTTTTTTAGTCTGTCAAAAAACGTAGAAATGTTTAGTTTGAAAAAGTTGGAATTACAAAATCAAAAATGGTAATATAGGTGTACGCCTAAGGAAACCATGTGAAATGAGGGTGAAGAACTTGGAACTAAATGTCGCATTAATCGCACACGATAAAATGAAAGATCAAATGGTGAATTTTTGTTATGCATATCAACATATCTTAAGAAACTATGGGTTGTATACAACAGGAACAACTGGAAAACGAATTGAAGAAGGGACAGCTTTAAGTGTCCATAAATTAGCATCTGGACCATTAGGTGGAGATCAACAAATCGGAGCGATGATTGTTACAGAAGATATTGATCTTGTCATTTTCTTACGTGATCCATTAACACCACAACCGCATGAGACGGATATTCAAGCTTTAATTCGTTTATGTGATGTTCATTATGTACCGATTGCAACAAATTTAGCATCAGCAGAAATTTTTGTAAGAGCACTCGATAATGGCGATTTAGATTGGCGAAAATTAAGAAAAAAACATTCGTAACAAATGTGTTTGATAGGGGGGAAAACATGTTACAGGTCGTAAATATTAAACAAAGTCCTATCGGGACAGAGAAAGCTATTCAATATATTCAAAATGTTTGGAATCATCAAAATCAAGTGTCCCAGTTTTATGATGAAATCTGCCATTTATCACTAGCAGGTGACTCTTTAAATGATTTTTATGTGCTAGTCAATGATGAAAAAATTATTGGATGCTGCGGATTAATTAAAAATGATGTCTTAAAAAAGGCTGATCGATATCCTTGGATTACATCATTATATATCGATGAAGTTTATCGAGGGCGTAATTATGGGCAGTTATTAATGAATCATGTCATTCATCGTGCCAAATTACTAGGGTATCCTAAAGTTTATCTTACAACAGGGAAAACCGATTATTATCGCCGTCATGGATGGCGAGAATTAGAGAGCGACTTAAATGAAAAAACAAATAAGATTTATTACAAAAAATTAACTGAACAACGTTAATTATTTTTTTGAAGTTAACGGTAACCGGTTACTTTAGGTAAAGATCTTATGTTCAAAAATAAAAAGAAACTATGATTTAAATAGTTTCTTTTTTCATGTTCATCATAATGGTCTTTTTGTACGAGAAAATAGATTAAATAAACAAAGGAGAATAGAAAAAACTACTATAGAGGCAAGCCAACCGCCTAATACATCTCCTACATAATGAACGTTAATGTAAACACGGCTAAATCCGATTAAAAAGGTATAAGCTAACAAGAAGGCACTCAATAAGTAAGCAATGAGCTTACGAGATAAAAAATGAAAAGAGAGATAGCTAAGTAACAGAGCTAGTGCTAAACTAATCATTGAATGACCACTTGGAAAACTGAAACCTGTTTCATGAATTAATGAACCAACGATTGGGCGCTGACGAAGATACAGGTGTTTTAAAAGGGTATTTGTTCCTGCGGTTAAAAGGATGAGTAAGAAGCTAAATAGAGCTTCTTTTTTTTGATGTTTGAAGACGAGAATAAACGTCAATATTAAGGTTAATACACTAATGGGAAATGGATTAGCGGTCTTTGTTAGTATGATCATGAGGGTATTTAAATGTGGGTTACGAAGACGGCTAATAAAGTTAAAGACAGACTGCTGGAAGTTTGTTAAATCTGATGTGAAAATATAGTCTGCCAGGATAAAAAAGCAGCCGCTTGAAATAACGGCGATTAGAAAAGGAATCATAGGATTCAATTGACGTTTCATAATGACGCTCCTTAGTTATGATATAGTTTTAGTATAACAAAAACTATCGAATTCACTCCAATGGATTTATTACATAATTGAATGCAGGATGTCTATACTAATATAGCAATTGATTAAAATCGAGGTGGCAACATGAAAAAGTTATTATATATCACAGTCAATTCCAAGCCAGAGACATTATCGGCAAGTCGAACTGTTGGACGTGCGTTAGTCAATGAGATTACCTCAACCTATCCTGAATTTGAAGTTGAGGAGTTAGATTTATATAAAGTCCATATTCCGAGACTTGAGTATCAATATTTTGCCTCACGTAATTGCATGGTTGAAAAAGAAGCTTTAGAGAAATTACCTCCAAAAGAGCAAGAAGAAGTTCATAAAATTGTAAAGCTATGTGATCAATTTAAAGAGGCTGATGTCGTTGTTATTGCCACTCCAATGTGGAGCTTGTCTTTTCCCGCTCCTTTAAAAGAATATATGGATTGTATTATTCAAGTGGGTAAAACAATCTCTTTTGAGGGAATGATGCCAAAGGGATTACTCGATGATAAACCAAGAACAGTTGTTTATGTTCAATCCTCAGGTGCTAATATCATGTGGATGATGAATCCATTATTTAATAAAGGCCTACATTACATTGAAGATATGATGAAATTCATGGGAATTAAGAAATTTGAAGAATTATTAGTTGATGGAACAGGTGAGACACCGGAAGAAAAAGAAAAAGCAATTGAAAAAGCGAAAAAGAAAATTAAGGCAGTTGTGAAACATCTAGAATTCGAAAAAGAATAAAGGAGGTATTTGAATGCAATTTTGTGTAAGAGATGAAGTTGAACATTTTGAAGAGAGTTTCCACCCTTATTATGATGCTATAAAAATTGATGAGGAGTACTTTGAAGATCGTGAAGGTCACGAGCGTGCAGCTATCACACTCGTTAAACAGTTACAAGAAAGAGTACACTTATATGGGATTATTACGTTTCCAGACGGTGGCGGTTATGATGTAGATTTTGTTTATGAAAATGATAATGCGGTTCCTGGAATCACAAAAAATCACTTTGGTAGCCGTGAAGAACTCTTAGAGGGCTGGAAAAACTTTTTAAGGTTATATAAATAAACGAAGAGGCTATCTCATGGAGGTAGCCTCTTTATCTAGGGAAGGTAGTCAAAAATAGAACTTTCATGATATAATGCTCATACGTATGAAATTTTTATATAGAAATTTTTAAAATATAAAAGTTTTGGAGGTTAACATGAAAATAGGATTTTTTGATTCAGGAATTGGGGGACTAACGGTTTTAAGCGAGGCTTTAAAACGACTTCCAAATCATGAATACTTATATTATGCAGATACAGATCATGCCCCTTATGGACCAAAGCCAAAGGAAGAAGTTCGTGAGTATGTCTTCAAGGCCATTGAGTTTTTAGTAAATGAGGGAGCCCAAATCATTGTGATTGCTTGTAATACGGCAACAAGTATTGCTGTATCCGAGCTACGCCAAAAATATTCTATTCCGATTATTGGAATGGAACCTGCTGTAAAACCGGCAATTGAATCTGTAGAAAACAGTACAAAGCGTGTCTTAGTCACTGCAACACCACTCACATTAAAAGAAGAAAAGTTAAAACAGTTAATTCAGCGTCTAGATAAACACCATCAAACAGATTTATTGCCATTACCCGATCTTGTTCGTTTTGCAGAGTCGTATGAATTTTCGGATGAAGCGATTCTTCCTTATTTGAAACAATGTTTACAATCCTTTGATATTAGTGAATATGGAGCAGTTGTTCTAGGATGTACACACTTTCCATTATTTGCTCATCATTTTGAAAAAATCTTCTCTAGTGAAGTTCGATTAATTGACGGAAGTAGCGGGACGGTTTCTCACTTAGAAAAATTAATCTTAGCACAAAAGGTAGAGCCTTGTTTCAATGCTTCACTGACCTTTTACCGCTCAAGTAAGAAACTTGAGTCAAGTCAAGAGATTGAACCTTTCACAAAAATCTTAAAACAATTAAAGGCAATTTAATTGTCAGAATTTTAATCAACAGTCATATGTCGTTAAACCCTATCATAAAATTGTCTTGAGTTGTCAGATTATTTTATAAAAAATGTGGTGATAACATGGACTTTCAAAACGTAAATCCTGAGTTATTTATCGTTGTTGGTGAATTACTTGGAAATGTCATTGCAAATGAATTACCGTTTAACGTACAGAATGCTGTTGGCAACTGGCTACAACTTGTTGGACAGGCAATTGAAACTTATAATGCACAACAACAATATTATCAACAAGGGCCGGGGCGTTATTTTACACCTGATAGTTTTAATGTGGATAATCCATTTTGTCAAAATAATGAACAAGGTTCACAAAGTGGATCAACTGTCAGTAGTTCAGGTCAAGCGCCAGAGCAAGAGGAGATTTTACCGAAATCATCACGTGGAGCCGATGATTCACACACCGACATGCGCTCAACAGACGATAAGTTACATATCATAAAGTTACAAGAAACCATTGAAAAGCTCATGATTAGAATGGAACAATTAGAAGAGGAAATAAAAAACTTAAAAGCAATGAATGATAGTGATTAACTCATGTTAAAATGAATTTTTAACATGAGTTTTTTTTCTTTGCACATACTAAGTATGTCGGAGGTGATTATGCATGAAACACTACAGTCATCAAGCTTCTCCTTATAAACATCAGCAACTAGATGTTGAGTTTGGTTCTGACTTTGCCCCATTAGACCATTATTTGGATCAAGAAGCCCAACGTGCCTTTTTATCAGCAAAAGCAGGAGGAATGATTACAAAACGCTTGGTTGAAGTCGGTGAAGAAATGTTAATGAATAACAAAGACAATAAATAAGCTTAAATAGAAAATCATAAAGAACGACTGTTTCTTTATGATTTTTTTATCTTGATAAAAGGAAGAATGATCAGATTTAAAAATGGCTTAAAATTATTAAGCTATTTTAGAGAAAGATCTGTTAACGTCAATTTAATGGTCTTTGAGTGAACAATCTTATCTATCTCTAAAACAGCTAATCAAATGAAACGTGATTGAGTGATGGATTCAAGTTGGCGATTGAAAAATATAGGTCGAGGGATTCGATGCAGAGAACGTAGGTATATTTCGATAGTGAGGGGTGAACTGGCATTGTTCTGAAGTGAGATGAGACAGTTGTCAAAGCGTCATCGGATGATATGATTCTGAATCATGAAAAGACGTTGGGTTGCAGTAGATAACGATGATAAATATTTCAAGTTATATGCAAAGAATAAGCCCTATCTAAACGATAAGGCGTTATTCATTCCGTATTCAACTTCAGTTAAACATTACACAGAATCAAAGGAATCCCTTATAGTGACTATATGGGTTGATGGATTATTAAGTTCAAAATTGAATACGTTCTGATGAGATGGTGGCATAAGCAGAACGAGAGGTAGTAAGAGTTGAATGATAAGTAATTTTAGCAAATAAAATTGGATCGTGATTAGTTTGTACTGAGAATGAAACTTAATTTAGACAGTGAGCAGCAATAACACTACTCAGTATGTTTTTCAGTTTTGGAATGAGATTTGAAAAAGGGGAATCTCCCTTATGTTGACAACTGACAATTGAATCATTTTTAACTGTTTCATAACAAAAGATTAAAAAATCAAATTTATTAGCGTGCGCTCCAAAATCAGAGAAAAATTGAGGTTATGTATAGTATAAAATAATAAAAAAGAAATAATTAATTTATAAGAAATAAGATGATTTAATAGAAAGGACATGAATTAGACACATTAAAAACATTAAATAGTCATTAAATAACCATATTTTTTACACTTGAAAGCGATTTTATCACTAAAGACTATTTACTTTTACAAATATTGGAAATATAATACACAATAACATCACAAAAAATAGTGATGAGATTGAAGGAGGGACCAGAAATGAATAAGAAACATTTATGGTTAGCTGGAGCATGTTTACTTGCTGTCGGGGGATGTAGTAATAACAGCTCGAATCCAGTTGACACACCAGAAAACAACGATACACCAAATGAAACACCAAAAGACACAGAAGTTTACAGAAATGATTATAACTATGTCTATAGTGAAGATCCAGATACGTTTGACTATGTATATTCATTCCAAGCTGCTGATAATGAGCACACAGCTAACTTTGTTGACGGACTTTTAGAACATGACCGTTATGGACAATTAGTTGGAGCCATTGCTGAAAGTTATGAAGTCAATGATGATGCAACTGTTTTTACTTTTAAGATTCGTGAAGGTGTAAAATGGGTGACAGATGAAGGCGAAGAATATGCTGATGTAACAGCACACGACTTTGTGACTGGATTACGTCACGCAACAGAATTCCAATCACAAACCATGTACTTAGTCCAATATGCAATTAAAAACTTAGATGCTTATGTGAATGGCGAAGTGGAATGGGAAGAAGTTGGAATTAAAGCGTTAGATGATTATACATTAGAGTATACACTTGAAGCCCCAACCCCATATTTCCATACCATTACAACTTATTCAGTTTTAATGCCAGTCAATCAAGAATTTTTAGAAAGTAAAGGTGAGGGATGTAAATTAGGTGCACCGGATCCAGGTAACTGTTCATTCGGAGAAGTTGCAGCGGACGGAATTCTTTATAACGGTGCTTATATCTTATCAAACTATGTATCTAAATCAGTGATTGAGTATACAGCTAATCCAGATTATTGGGATGCAGAACATGTTTATATTCCAAAAGTTAAGTTAGTTTATTATGATGGAAAAGATCCAGATAGCTTATTCACAGGATTTGATAATGGTGATTATTCAGCTGCTCCTGTTTATACAGATAATGCAGCGATTTATAAAACGGCTAAAGATAAATATGGAGATTCAATTTATGTTTCAGATTTAAGTTCATCATCATTCTGGATTTCATGGAACTTTGACCGTAATGCTTATTCATCAGTGGCAGATGAAACAGTCGATGCTTCACCACAAACTGATAAACAGCGTCAAGATACTACAGCAGCAAAATTAAATCGTGCCTTCCGTAAAGCGGTTATGTACGGATTAGATGTTTCTAATTTAACTGCGCAAGTCGTTGGAGATGATTTAAAACTTGGACGCTTACGTAATACATTAACTCAACCAGGATTCGTTTTAACAAGCGAAGGGGTACCATATGAAGAGTTAGTATCAGCAGCTTTAACAGAGATTAATCCAACAGAATATCCAGAAGGATTCGATTTATCAGATGGACAATTAGCTTATTATAACTTAGACTTAGCTAAACAATATGCGGATCAAGCAAAAGAAGAATTAAGTGCAGAAGGGGTCGAATTCCCAATTCAATTAGATATTTCAGTGGATGGGGCAAGTGAAAATGGGGTTCGTGTCGCACAAGCCTTTAAAAATACATTAGAAACAAATTTAACTGATTTTGTTGCAGTTAATATCATTGTTTCAGATACAGATACATTAAATGCAGCTAAACAAGCTGAACAAATGAACTGGGATATGTTGATTGGTCGTGGATGGGGTCCAGACTATGGGGATCCAAAAACTTACGTGGATGTCTTTGACCCAGATAGTGGAGACATGTTAGCTTATCAAGGATTAAACTGGACAGGCTCAGAAGTAGGTAACGATGCAGCAGCGAAAGAAGCCATTGGCTTATATGAATTCCAAGCGTTAAAAGATGCAGCAGATGCTGTGGTAGATGATAACGATAAACGCTTTGAATTATATGCCAAAGCAGAAGCATTCTTATTAGATAATGCCATCTTCATCCCATATTGTTCAAATGGTGGAGGATACAGTGTGTCAAAATTAGTTCCACGTAGTGGTTTATATGGGGCTTATGGTTTATCAGATGATAAATACAAATATAAACAAGTGGCCGATGAAGTTGTAACAAAAGCACAACGTGATGAAATCATTGCAGAGTGGCAAGAAGAGTTGAAAAAATAATACAAGTTTAAAAGTATACAAAAAGATTGGGGTGAAACCCTAATCTTTTTGTATATAAAAATAAGGGGGGACAGCCAATGAAGCGTTATATGTTTAAAAGATTTCTAAGATCGTTATTCTCAATTTTCATGGTTTTAACGATTGTTTTTACTTTAATTTACTCAGTTATCCCTCGTGATCGTGTGTTCTTTTCGGATACAAATATTGAAAAGATTCAAAAAAGACCAGACGATTATGCTAACTATAAATATGTTCAATGGGAAAAACTTGGGTACTTAAATTATGATACGATTCAAGATTACTGTAAACAATTATATGGATCAGCTAATGAACAATATTCAAACTGTATCTTACCTGAATCGTCTGAAACAGCAGATTATGTTGCGTTGAAAGAAAAAGAAGGTTGGGACGTTGACTTCTTTGAAGTCTCAAAACAAGCGTATGCAGTCGAAGAAGTTCCGATCTTAAGACGGGCATTAAATTGGTGGGCAAATTTAATTGAAATTGACTATCCAGGAAAGGTTCAAACAGAGAATACAGAATTAGAACGTAAAGTTTATGTTGGCCAAGACTTTAATGGGCGTCCTGCCTTAATGTGTACAGGATGTGAAAATAAATATCTCGTTTATTTTGATGGGAACTTTCCATTTATTCATCAAAACTGGATTAGTATTAACTTAGGGACTTCGTATCCAACCTATAGTGGACAAGGCGTATTGGAGGTTGTGACAAGTTCACAAGGAGAAAAAGTCAAAAAAGAGGTCATGATGCCAAATGGTCAGGTTAAAGAATCTTCAACAAATTTTTACACCTGTAAGTATAAGGAAACCTTAGATAATATGGATCAGAAAAACTTTACCGATCACTATGCAGATTGTGAAACCTTAAAAAGTGATCCATCTATGATGCAAATTTCATTTACGATGGGAATTATTTCATTACTTTTAACTTATGTCATCGGTTTACCACTTGGAATTCAAATGGCGAATCATAAAGGTAAATGGGTCGATAAGCTTGGTCAATGGTATATTGTATTCATGAATGCTATTCCAGGGCTTGCTTATATTGTCTTAGTTCGATTTATTGGAGGAAAATATTTTGGGTTACCATCAATGTTTCCTATGCTGGGAGCAAGTCATCCAAAATCGTATATTTTACCAATTATTTCATTAACGTTAGGGTCAGTAGCCGGTCGTATGATGTGGATGCGTCGCTATATGATTGATCAAAGTACGATGGATTATGTGAAATTTGCTCGTGCTAAAGGATTATCTGAAAATGAAATTTTCTATAAACATATCTTTAGAAATGCCATTGGTCCAATTGCTCATGGACTTCCAGCTGCGGTTATTTTGTGTATTTCAGGAGCGTTAATTACAGAAGGTGTCTACAGTATTCCGGGGATGGGGAAAATCTTACCTGATTCTATCTCGATTTATAATAACTCAATGGTCATTGGATTAACGTTTATCTTTACTTCATTAAGTATCTTATCAACTTTCCTAGGTGACTGGTTATTAACATTAGTTGATCCACGTATTAGTCTAGATGAAAAAGGAGGAAGCCGATAATGAGTGATTCAAGATTTGAATTTGTTACCCATGATGCGAGTGCATCTGAACATATTGCAGCGCCTTCATATTCTTATTGGCGCTCAGTTTCAAGGCAGTTTTTTGGAAAAAAATTAACTGTATTTTTATTAATTGTAATTGTTTTATTGAGTTTGATTGCTCTTATTCAACCAGCTTTATCGGGTTATGATCCAATGATTTCACCGAATATTAATAATCCCGAAATGCGATTTTTAGGAATATCATTCCAGTATCCTTATGGAACGGATGGGGTCGGAAGTTCAGTTTGGGACGTCGTTTGGGCTGGAACAAGAACATCTTTACTAGTTGGATTTATTGTCACAGGGGTGAATACCTTTATTGGTGTCTTAGTTGGAGCGATTTGGGGGTTCTCAAAAGCAATCGATAAAGTCATGCTTGAAATTTATAACATCATTTCCAGTGTGCCTTATATTTTAATTGTTACCGTATTACTTTATGCATTTGGACGTGGATTTTGGCAATTAGTTTTAGCGATGTGTTTAACGGGATGGCTGGGAACTGCCTATTTTATTCGAACACAAGTAATGATTATTCGCGATCGTGAATATAACTTAGCTTCAAAGTGCTTAGGAACACCAACGCTTCGCTTAGTCACTCGAAATATTTTACCTTATTTACTTTCAGTCGTGATGACCAGTGTTTCACTTGAAATTCCAGCTGCCATTTCAACAGAAGTGACTTTATCATTCTTAGGAATTGGGTTAAACGTTTCAATTCCATCACTAGGACGTATGATCAATCAATATTCAAATTATTTTAATGGATATCCTCATTTATTCTGGGCTCCAGTTTTAACATTAGCCGTTGTAACGGTTTCGTTATATGTGATTGGTCAAGCATTAGCAGATGCATCAGATCCAAGAACTCATATGTAGGAAAGGGAGTGATAGTATGAGTACAAAAGAAGCTGTCTTAACAGTCAGGGATTTAGAAATAAAATTTAGAGTACGTAATCATTATTTAAATGCGATTCGTCGAATTTCATTAGATTTATATCAAGGAGAAACGTTAGCGATTGTCGGTGAATCAGGATCAGGGAAATCAGTTCTCATTAAATCATTTACCGGAATGCTAGAGTCAAATGGAATCATCAGTGGAGGAGAAATCCTGTTTGAGGGTGAAGACTTAAGTAAAAAGACGAAAAATAAAGAATGGGAAGGGATTCGTGGAGCAAAGATTGCAACAGTTTTTCAAGATCCGATGACGTCATTAAACCCAGTTCGTACGATTGGATCACAAATTGCTGAGGTTATTATTAAGCATCAAAAAGTATCTAAAAAAGAAGCGAAAGCACAAGCCATTGATTTAATGAAACGTGTTGGAATAAACGATCCTGAGAAGCGTTTTGGAGATTATCCACATCAATATTCAGGAGGGATGCGCCAACGGATTGTCATCGCCATTGCTTTAGCTTGTCGTCCGAAAATTTTAATTTGTGATGAACCAACGACGGCGCTTGATGTCACGATTCAAGCACAAATTTTACAGTTAATTAAAGATTTACAAAAAGAGTATGGATTTACAACCATCTATATCACGCATGACTTAGGGGTGGTAGCAAATGTTGCCGATCGTGTCGTGGTGATGTATTCTGGGCAAATTATTGAGTATGGTGAAGTAGAAGAAATTTTCTATGAACCCGCTCACCCTTATACTTGGGCCCTTCTTTCATCACTTCCTCAGTTAGGGAAAAAAGGGAGTGAGTTATTTTCAATTGATGGAACACCGCCATCTTTATACAATGAGATTATCGGAGATGCCTTTGCCCCTCGTAATCAATATGCGATGCGCATTGATTTTGAAGAAGAACCCCCATTTTTTGAGATTTCACCGACTCATTTTGCAAAAACTTGGCTACGTGATCCGCGTGCTCCAAAAATAGAGATGCCAGAACCTCTTCAAAATTTACATGAAAAACTTGTTTCAATTTATGGGTCAGTACAAGGAGGTGCGAACTAATGGCACAAGAGCGTGAAGTGTTAGTCTCAGTTCGTGATCTTGAAATTAAATTTAAAGATTTCGTAGCTGTTTCAGATGTGAATTTTGATATTTATAAAGGAGAAACGTTTTCACTCGTCGGAGAATCAGGATCGGGAAAAACGACAATTGGACGTGCCATTATCCGTATTAATGAAACATCTAAAGGTGATATTTTATTTAAGGGTAAAAAAATTAATGGAAAAATTACACGCGATATGAATAAATATATCGTTAAAAATATCCAAATGGTTTTTCAAGATCCTGCTGCTTCATTAAATGAACGTGCAACGATTGATTATATCGTTTCTGAAGGATTAATTAATTTCAATTTATATAAAGATGAGGCAGATCGTAAACAAAAAGTGGTTAATGCCTTAACGTCAGTTGGATTATTACCAGAGCACGTCACACGTTATCCTCATGAATTTTCAGGTGGACAACGTCAACGAATTGGGATGGCCCGTGCCATGGTCATGGAGCCAGAATTTATCATTGCAGATGAGCCGATTTCGGCACTGGATGTTTCAATTCGTGCCCAAGTGTTAAACTTACTAAAAAAATTACAAGCTGAACGTGGGCTTACTTACCTATTCATTGCTCATGATTTATCAGTCGTTCGCTTTATTTCAGATCGTATTGCGGTTATTCATAAAGGACGTATTGTGGAATTAGCAGAGGCAGAGGAATTATTTTTAAATCCATTCCATCCATATACTAAATCTTTATTATCTGCTATTCCAATTCCGGATCCACGTCTTGAGAAAAATAAAAAATTGATTGTTTATACAGGTGAAGAACACGATTATAGTGTAGATAAACCAAAATGGACAGAAATTACAGCTGGTCACTTTGTTTGGGCAAATGAAGCTGAAGCAAAGGCGTACCGAAAAGCGGCTAAAGTTAAATAAATTCAAAAAAAACGACTCATTGAGTCGTTTTTTTGTCTTAAATAGATCATGCTAGAATAAGGTTATATAGAAAGGAGTGATAGTGGTGCAACTTAAACGTTATGAGCGTCAGAAAGCTATTGATTATGCTAGAGCATGGGCGTTAGGGCGAAATCCTGTGTATCATGATTATGAAAAATATGGGGGTGATTGTACGAATTATATTTCTCAGTGTTTGCATGCAGGAGATATCCCATTTGATGAATCAGGGCGAGATGTGACAACGAAATGGTATTGGTACAGTGATTACTCACGGACACCCTCTTGGACGGCAGCGAAGCCATTTGAGACCTATTTATTAAATAATAATAAAAAAGGGACACAAAACTATGGCATTTATGCCTCATTTTGTGAATATGATGAACTTGAACTTGGGGATTTAGTCCAAAAACGGGTGAATGGTGTTTTAACACACACGATGATTGTGACTTCAAAAGTATTAGATCGGTACGGGAATATTGTTGACTATTTAGTCTGTCAACATTCTTATGATTTAAAAGATTTTCCGTTATCACAAAAAGATGGTGTTCATAGTTATATTAAAATTCATGGTTATTATGCCTAATTCTTTATAAAAAAATAATCCGATTATTCTATAAAATACCTCGTTGAACTGTTGAAAAAGAAGAATGATTTCGAATTTTGGACTCATACTATTACTGTTGTTTAAGACAACAATAAAGAAAGTGAGGAATTCAAAATGAAAAATAATAATAACAGCAACAATAAAAATCAAGCAAACTATAATGCAAATACAAATGCAAATGTAAATGCAAAATCTAACCGTAACAAATCTAATGCAAACACAAATGCTAATGTAGAGTTTGCGACTGATTTTGCTACTTCAAACAATTGCAGAAACAATTCAAACAACAAAGAATGCTAGTTTAAGCAATCCAAATCCTAAAATGTTGAAATAAAAAAATCATGACAAATGTCATGATTTTTTTATTTGTGATTGATTAATAGGAAAAAATAAGCTTTATAGGGTTGTTCTGACACGAATGATTCTAAGTCATTTTCTCATACTAATAGTGTCGTTTTTCGACAAGAAAGTGAGGTTACGATTATGAGTTGTAAATCTAAAGCAAAAGCAGCAAAAACAGAAACAAATAATCAATGGTGTGGTCAAGCAGCAATTGGAAATAGCAGTGATCATGTAGAAAAAACTGAATTTAGTAATGAGTGGGCGTCAACCAATAAATTAGCGACTCAAGAACATCCAAATAAAAACAAAAAAACTTACTAAATCTTTAAGGTTAGTGACACAAAGCGCGAATGATTTTCTCATAGCGTTTTGTGTCTTTTTTTAGTATAATGATAGATAACAACATGAAGGAAGGGTGAGGATATGGAACTATTCGTTTCTGATTTAGATGGTACCTTATTAAATAAAGCAAGTGAAGTCTCTGAAAATAGTCGCACGATTATTAATGAGTTAATTGAAAAAGGGGTAAAGTTTACAGTAGCAACTGCTCGTACACATGCTACAGTTATTGAATTATTAGAAGGATTAAATATTCAAATGCCTATCGCCATTATGAATGGAGTAGGAATTTACGATTTAAAAAATAGAAAATATCTTGAGATTGTTGATATTTCAAAAGTAGCGGCGCAGCAAACGTTAGAAATTTTTGATCAATTAGGATTAGAGCCAATGGTTTACGGCATTAAAGATGATCAATTATCAGTCTTTTATCGTCAAATTAATAATCCGGTTTCAACAAATTTTTATGAGCAACGTAAAGATAAAACTCTAAAGACGTTTACCTCTGTTGATGAGTTTGAATCTGTTGTGGCGACTCACCAAATTGTAAATATACTTGTCTTTGATAAGTTAGAGTTAATTGAAGAAGCTTATCGTCAAGTTCAAAAAGTTGAAGGAATTAATGCGACTTATTATCCGACTCGTGAAGAAGGATTTGGATACATGGAATTATATAGTGCTAATGCCTCAAAAGCAAATGGGATTAAAGCATTAGCAAAATATGTTGAATTTGAAAAAATTATTGGATTCGGAGATAATTTAAACGATTTACCGATGTTTGAACTAGCAGATGAAGCATACGCTCCAGCAAATGCAGTAGATGAAATTAAGGCAGTGGCAACTAATGTTATTCGTCATCATGATGAAGACGCTATTGCCCTATACTTAAAAGAGCGTCATGAATCTACTCAAAAATAAAATTAAGTGGTTGTCAAATTGCTAACTAAACTGATTTCGTTAGCGGTGTGACAACCCTTTTTCTTTTGCTCCGATATTAAAACGCTTCAAATGTATTTATCTATTTTCGTAATGGCTAGTTATCCATGGACATTGTTCTTGTTCTCTCTGTTTTTAAGACCATTAATAAAATGAACGAGGAAGTGACTTAATAAAAAAGAGTCGCTCTTGCTTAATTAAATGCGATTAGTCAGGTTAACGACTCGGTTTCATTTAGGCCCATCCAAATAAATGGAAAATCACAGTGGTAACAAAGCAGAGGGCAATCCCAATTAAAGTTGGAATGATAAACGCGAGGGCTGCCCATTTATAGCTTCCAGTTTCTTTTTTGATCGTCATTAATGTGGTCGAACAAGGCCAATGACATAAGGTAAACAGCATGACATTAAGTCCAGTTAATAATGTCCATCCGTTATCTTTTAAGATTTGACTTAAAGTCGTGATACTATCAAATTCCACCATGGAACCACTTGATAGATACGCCATTAACAGAATAGGGATAACGATTTCATTAGCAGGTAATCCAAGAATAAAAGCCATTAAAATGAAACCATCTAGTCCGATGAATTGGGCAAACGGATTTAAGAAATTGGCGATATAAGTTAAAATGCTTAAGTCACCAATATAGAGATTGGCCATGCACCAAATGATAATTCCTGCAGGAACCGCAATCATGATGGCACGTCCTAACACGAAGAGGGTACGGTCAATAATCGATGTATAAAGGATGCGTCCTACTTGTGGGGTACGATATGGAGGAAGCTCAAGGGTAAAGGATGAGGGAACTCCTTTTAAAATGGTTTTAGATAACCCATAAGAAACAAGTAGCGTAATGATGACACCTAAAATAATAATTAAGCTTACGACAAGTGCGCTCATTAAACTGTTTTGAAAAGTGTTTAAGTTTAAGGTGAGTAGTAAGACACTTGCAATCGCGATAATAGTGGGAAATCGTCCATTGCAAATGACAAAGTTATTGGTTAAAATGGCAATCAATTTTTCTCGAGGGGATTCGATAATCCGACATCCAATAATTCCTGCTGCATTACATCCAAATCCCATACACATGGTTAAGCATTGTTTCCCATGAGCACAGGCTTTTTTAAATAAGTGATCGAGATTAAAGGCGACGCGAGGAAGGTAGCCTAAATCTTCGAGTAAAGTGAAGAGTGGGAAGAAAATAGCCATTGGTGGTAACATGACAGAGACGACATTTGCTAAGGTTTGATAAACACCGGATAAAAGCATGTTATGAAGCCAAGTAGGTGTGTGAATCCAATCTAGGAATTGATCAATATAACCTTCTACCCAAGAGAAAAAGTTAGCTAGTAGTTGGGATGGACCATTCGCACCTACGATGGTCAACCAAAAAATTACCAATAAAAGAAGAAGCATTAGTGGGATTCCGAACCATCTTGAAGTGATGACACGGTCAATTTTTAAATCGCGTTCGCGTGCGAGTTGCTTTTGATCAAGTGTATAAACATAATCGTTTTTGATTTGTTCAGCTTTAGCATAACTAACTTCAGTTAAGTGATCACGAATTTGTTCCTTATTAAGAGGCAATGGGATGTGAGTAGCAATTTCAGTTAGGGATTGAGATTGTTCAGGGCTTAAATATTGATTCATAGATTGGTAGATGCTCTCATTACCATCCATGAGACGAAGGGCTAACCAGCGTGGATTAAGATTGGGGAATTGCTTGTCAAGAAGCGGCATCAGTTCGTTCACATAAGCTTCAGTTTCCTGATTATAAAGCAGAGGTTGTTGATGAAAGTCATAGTTTTCATCAATGACTTGATCGATGGCAGCTTTTAGGTCATTGATTCCGACTCCGTTTCGAGCCGAGGTTAAAACAACTGGAATGCCTAAGTCTGCTTCAATTTCCGCTTTATTCACGACAATTCCTTTTTTCTTTGCCTCATCGATTAAGTTAACACATAAAATCACACGATCAGTTAATTCCATAATTTGAAAGGCCAGATGAAGATTACGCTCTAAGGCAGTGGCGTCTGTGACCACAACGACGAGGTTGGGTTTTCCAAAGCAAATGAAATCACGAGCCACGATTTCTTCTTCTGAGGTCGCAAATAAAGAATAGGTTCCAGGGAGATCCACTAAGACATAATCGTGGGTGGCTGTTTTAAACTCTCCGCGAGCATTGGTCACCGTTTTTCCTGGCCAGTTTCCGGTATGTTGATGTAGTCCTGTTAACGTATTAAAGACTGTACTCTTTCCGGTATTCGGATTCCCAGCTAAGGCGATCACGAATTGGTCGTCTCGTCTATCAATATTAAATAAATCTTGTAAAGCCTTCCTTTTAGTTGAACTATACGTCAATCCCATTGAGTCATTCCTCCTTATTAATCATGAATGGGTTTAACCATAATTAAACTTCCTTCCTCTTCTCGTAGTGCAATCATCGCTCCGCGAATGTTATAGACGGTAAGGTTGTTTTTAGGTCCTTTTTTAATGACATCGATTAAAGCACCAGTCGTAATTCCTAATGCTAATAAACGTTCACGTAATAAGCCTGTTGCTGTGAGTTTTGTAACTTTAACTGTCGTTTGGCATTCAACTTCGTTTAATTTTTTCATTATCATCACTCCAATTAATATTTTAGCTATGGCTAACTTTTGGAATAAAAGAGAAGATAATCGAATGAGAAGGTGATTCTTCATTGACTCTTGGATCTTTTATTTCATTGACTTGTATAAAATATGATATAAAACGTATGTTTGCACATCGTTTCGTGTCATTTTATAAAAATGGGCAGATTCGTCAAAAGCAGGGGAGAACTGAAGGGAATTTAGAGGGTTCTGGCTCTCTATCAACCATTGATAAATCTTAGCCGAGGCTAACTTTTGAATGCTAGTCCCTATATCGTATGAGAAAGGTGAGAAAAGGTGACAAAAAACAAAATCATTCATTTTTTACAGTTTTTGTTTAATGGATGGGATAGTATTTGCACAACGGTTCAAACTATAGTATTATTATAGTAGTTGCATATGATTGGAGGAGAATATTGATGGCTGTGTCAAAATATTATCGTATTGAAGAAGCAAACCAAGAAATTGGGAATATTGAAATTCATTCACAAGTTTTTGAAGTGATTGCCCATAACGCCACAGCAGAAATTGAAGGGGTTTCAAAGATGTTTAAAAGTATCTCACAATCAATTGCCGATACTTTTAATAGTAAAAAACACCGTAATGGTGTTGAAGTTGAATTTGATGAAAATGGATTAGTTATTGATGTATATGTGAGTATTAAAGTGGGTTATGCCATTAATGAAGTCGCTGAGAAAATCCAAAAAAACATTCATCAAATGATTTATCATATGACATCTGTCAAAACGTCTGAAATTTACGTTCATGTCGTATCGATTGATTTTGATTAAAAAAATAAACCACTTTTAGTGGTTTATTTTTATTTTTTTCGGCAAATTCTTGATAAATATGATAACATATATAGTTGAAACCTTTAAAAATAGTATACAATATAGTTGTAGCAACTTAGAAGATTTGAATAGAAAGAGGGATTTTTGTGATTCGTCATGTATTACGTCAATTTGCAGTACAAACATTATACCAAATGGAAGTGGGGCAGATGACCAAAGAAGAAGCCATCGAAAACGTTGAATGGATGGTTGAAGGTTTAAAAGAAGAAGCTATGGAATTAATGGCTGAAGAAGTAACACCACATCAAATTCTTGAAGTCGAACGTCAATTTACATTAGATGAGTTCTATTTTGAATTAGTAAACGGTGTTTTAACTCATAAAGAAGATTTAGATCAAATCATTGATGAAAACTTAAAAGGATGGAGTTTTTCACGTTTAAATAAAGTTGATAAAGCCATTTTACGCTTAGCAACATATGAGATGAAATTCTGTCAAGAGACACCTCATAAAATTATCATCGATGAAGCGGTAGAATTAACAAAAGAATTCTCAGATACTGGAGATGGAAAAGCACGTAGCTTTAATAATAAAGTATTAGACCAAATTAGTAAGCACTTTGCATAGTAGGATGTGAAACCGATGGAGGAGAGACAACCCTTAACCGTTAAGGCGTTAACGAAATATATTAAGTTAAAATTCGATTATGATAAAAATTTACAACACCTCCTTCTAAAGGGAGAATTATCAAACGTCAAACGACATTCACGTGGACATCTTTACTTCACATTAAAAGATGATGAGGCACAAATTAATGCGGTGATGTTTGCCAGTGCGGCTTCACATTTAACTTTTGTGCCGACCGAGGGAATGCAAGTGGTTGTCAAAGGCCATATTACCGTTTATGAAGCGGGCGGTTCTTATTCAATGTATGTTAAAGAAATGACGGAAGACGGAGTTGGAAATCTTTATGTTGCTTTTACGCAAATGAAAGAGCGTTTAGGGGCCGAGGGATTATTTGATGCAAGATTCAAGCAACCTATCCCAACTTCCCCTCAGGCGGTTGGGGTGATTACTTCACCCACAGGTGCTGCGATTCGTGATATTCTTTCCACGATTAAACGTCGTTTCCCACTGGTCAAAGTTTATGTGTACCCAGCACTTGTTCAAGGTGAACAGGCAGAAGCTTCGATTGTATCATGTATTAAACAAGCGAATGAAATGAAGTTGGTGGATACGTTAATTGTTGGTCGTGGAGGAGGTTCAATTGAGGATTTATGGGCGTTTAATAAAGAGGGTGTAGCTCGTGCAATCTTTGAATCAAAAATTCCAATTATTTCAGCCGTAGGTCATGAAACAGATTTTACCATTGCTGATTTTGTGGCAGATCATCGTGCACCGACTCCAACAGGAGCGGCAGAGATGGCCGTTCCCAATTTACCAGATGTGTTAAAGCATTTTAATCAACTAAATGTTCGACTCAATCATAATTTCAATGTTCAATTTGAACAAAAGAAGAATCAATTAGCACAGCTAAGTAATCATTATATTATGAAAAATCCACATGCTTTATTTGAGCAACGATTAATGCATGTGAATCAATTGAATGATAAGTTACAATTTGTTTTACAAGATCAGTTAACTAAACGGAAAGCTCAGTTTGCAACGGATTATCATCGATTAATTCAATTTAATCCAATGGTCAAGGTTGACAGTTCTAAACAACACGTCGCCTTTTTAACTCAACAGTTAAAAGCATTGATGAGTGAGCACCTATCAGAGCATAAGCAAAACTATCACGTGCTATTAACGAAACTTGAGATGTTAAATCCATTATCCATTTTGAAAAAAGGATATTCAGTGATTACTGATGAAAATGAAGAGATGATTACAACGGTTCAATCTATGAGGGTAGGTCAGATCATTTCAGTTGCCTTAGATGATGGAACCGTGAAAGCATCGATCAAAGAAATTCAACCAAGTGAAAGCAATTAAAGGGGTGATTTTGAATGAGTGAATCAAAAATGAATTTTGATGAAGCATTACAGCAATTAGAACAAGTCGTGCGTCAATTAGAAGCAGGAAACTTACCATTAGAGCGCTCAATTGAGTTATATAAGCAAGGAATGTTGCTTTCAAATGAGTGCCATCAAAAATTACAACAGATTGAATCAGAGGTTGCTAAGCTCGTGGATCCAACTGGTTCGATGACTGATTTTGAGGTATCGGGGGAATAATAGATGTTAGCACAGTATATTGCAAAACATAAAACACCATTCGATGCGTACATGATGAGTTTAATTGAAGGTGAAGCCATTCCAAACCAGTTAAAAGAATCGATGCTTTATTCGCTTTCTGTGGGTGGAAAACGATTAAGACCAATTTTATTATTTGCTGTTTTAGATACATTAGGATTAGAGGCAACCTGTGGTTATCAAACCGCTTCTGCTCTTGAAATGATTCATACGTATTCACTTATTCATGATGACTTACCTGCTATGGATGATGATGATTTAAGACGTGGAAAACCAACTAATCATAAAGTGTTTGGTGAAGCAACTGCGATTTTAGCTGGAGATAGTTTGCTTACGCATGCGTTTAAGGTGATTTGTAGTGATGAAGGTTTATCGTTACAACAACGTTTAGAGCTTGTTTCAATGTTATCAATGGCAGCTGGGCCTATGGGAATGGTAGCTGGACAAATGTTAGATATGGAAGCAGAGACGAAGCCAATTACACTTGAACAGTTAAAGCAGATTCATGTCAATAAAACGGGACGTTTAATCGAGTTTTCAATTGTTGCCGCAGCTGTTATTGCACAGGCATCTGAAGAGACGATTCAATTGCTGCGTCAATTTGCGGGGCATGTTGGATTAGCCTTTCAAATTAAAGATGATATCTTGGATGTGGAAGGTAAAGGTGATTTAATTGGGAAAGATGTTGGAAGCGATATGGAAAATGGGAAAAGTACCTATGTTTCATTAACTTCATTAGATGAAGCTAAAGTGATGCTCAATGAAGAAATTGAAGCAGCTCTAGCGATATTAGAGGAGTTACCATATGAGACTTCATTATTAGCGGCGATCACCGATTACGTCAAAGAACGTCAAGCATAAATTAGGGGGCGATTTTTATATAATCGCCTTTTATTATGTTTAAAGTCAATGATCTACCGAGGAAAAGAAGAGGTAGTTTATAGGAATTAAAGTCGAAATATGGTATGATAAAAAGAGATAGAAAAATAGAATTTTTATCTAAAATGACAGATAATAAATATGTGAAACAAGGTTGGAGTGATTAAGATGTATGACATCGAGAAGATTACAAATCCTTCATTCATCAAGAATTTGTCAACTAAAGAAATGCAAGTGTTATGTCAGGATATTAGAACATTTTTGATTGATTCTTTATCAAAAACAGGTGGTCATGTATCATCAAATCTTGGGGTAGTAGAGTTGACAGTGGCGATGCATAAAGTGTTTAATTCGCCAGAAGATAAATTCATTTGGGATGTTGGACATCAAGTATATATTCATAAAATGTTAACGGGAAGAGCAAATCAATTTTCAACGTTAAGACAATATAAGGGATTATCTGGTTTTCCCAAGCGTAAAGAATCAGAGCATGATTGCTGGGAAACAGGACATGCTTCAACTTCGATTTCAGCAGCAGTCGGGATGGCTTATGCTAGAGATTTAAATGATGAAAATTATCACGTAGTGGCAGTGATTGGTGATGGATCCTTAACAGGTGGGATGGCTTATGAGGCATTAAACCATATCGGTCATACGAATAAACGTTTAATTGTCATCATTAATGATAATGAAATGGCCATTTCACCAAATGTAGGGGCGCTTCATAATATTTTTGGAAGTATTCGTACGAATGAATCGTACTTAAATACGAAACGTCGTCTGAAAAAGTTATTGAAAAATACGCAATTATTAAATCGTGTGATGTATCGTGCGAAAGGAAGTTTAAAACGTTTTGTTATCGGTGAGACACCATTTGATGCGATGGGATTCAAGTATTTTGGACCCGTAGATGGACATAATCTAGATGATTTAATTAAAAATTTAAACTTTGCTAAAAAAGCAGACAAGCCAGTCATTGTTCATGTGAAAACGAAAAAGGGAAAAGGTTATTCGGTTGCAGAAGCAGATAAAGTTGGAACGTGGCATGGTGTTGGGAAGTTTAATAAAGAAACGGGTGAAGTTTCAGTTCATAAAAAAGAAAATTGTGTTTCTTGGAGTAAATTAATGTGTAACGGATTAATTGAGTTAACTAAACATGACTCACGCGTTTCAGTGATTACACCTGCTATGATTAATGGCTCAGCATTAAATGATTATCAAATGCTTTACCCTGATCGATTAATAGATGTAGGGATTGCAGAAGAACATGCGGTAACAATGGCTGGTGGAATGGCAACTCAAGGAATGAAGCCATTTGTTTCCATTTACTCAACGTTTTTTAAGCGTGCGTTTGACCAAGTTCACCATGATGTTGCAAGACAAAATTTAAATGTTGTATTTGGCGTGGATCGTGCAGGAATTGTAGGGGCTGATGGAGAAACTCACCAAGGGCTATATGATATTCCAATGTTACGCCCCATTCCCAATATGACAATCATGATGCCGAAAGATGCGAAAGAAGCGTATGATTTATTGTATACGGCATATGAAATTAATGGACCAGTTGCGATTCGTTATCCGCGTGGTGATGTTTTCAATGTGGTACCAAATTATGAGTCGTGGCAATCAGTACCTGTTGGTTCTTGGACGACGCTTAAATCAGGAGCAGATGCTTATCTTCTTTCGATGGGACCGATTCTTGATGATTTAGTTCAATTAGCGGAAGATTTAAGTGAAGCCGAAGGAATTAACGTTGGAGTGATTAATACCCGCTTCATTAAGCCACTAGATACTCGTCTTTTAGATGAGTTAGCAAAACTTGAGGTTCCGCTCATTGTTTATGAAGAGTCAGCGATGATTGGTGGACTAGGAACAGCCATTTTAGAGTATTATAATGAAACAAACCAAACAGTTAAGGTGAAACGATTAGGAGTTCCAGATGTTTATGTTCAACATGGTAGTGTCCCAGAGGTGCTGGCAGAACTCCATCTTTCATTAGATGATATTAAAGCAGAAATTAATCAAGTAATTAAAAAGTAGGTCGGTGTCAAAAAACATGAAAAAAGAACGTATTGATGTGTTATTAACACAATTAGGATATTTTAATTCACGTGAAAATGCAAAGCGTGCAATTATGGCGGGTCTTGTTTTAGTCGATCAAGAACGCGTCGATAAACCAGGAGAAAAAGTGCCTGTAGAAGCAAAAATTACGGTTAAAGGAAATGTATGTCCATATGTTAGCCGCGGAGGATTTAAACTTGAAAAAGCGATTAAAACGTTTAATATTGATTTAACCGATAAAACGATTATCGATATTGGGGCGTCAACAGGTGGATTTACGGACTGTGCCCTGCAAAATGGAGCTAAGTTATCGTATGCTGTTGATGTAGGATACAATCAATTAGATTGGAAGATGCGTCAGGATGAGCGTGTTATTTGCATGGAGCGTACGAACTTCCGATATATGACACCTGAAGACTTAAAGTTTGGAGCTCCTCAGTTTGCATGTATCGATGTTTCATTTATTTCGTTAAAAATCATTCTCCCTGTCTTAAAGCAATTACTGGCTAAAGAGGGTGAGATTGTTGCATTAATTAAACCTCAATTTGAAGCCGGAAAAGATCAAGTTGGTAAAAAAGGAATCGTTCGTGATGCTAAGGTACATATTAAAGTTATTCAAGACATTCTTGAATTTATTACAGCCCTTGATTTAAGTGTGCTTGGATTAACTTACTCGCCCATTAAAGGGGGAGAAGGAAATATTGAATTTTTAGTACATATAGGCTATAATGAAAATATGCGAACAAACGTTTACGAAAAAGATATTATTCAAATCGTAAGCGATGCACATAGTCAGTTATAGTAGGTGGTTAATATGTTATCGCATTTGTCAATTCAGAACATGGCGATTATCGAATCTTTACAATTAGATTTAAATAAAAATATGACTGTTTTAACGGGTGAAACAGGTGCAGGGAAATCAATTATTATTGATGCTATTTCTTTATTAATCGGCGATCGTGCGTCAACTGATCTTATTCGTCATCATGAAGAGATGGCAGTAATTGAAGGTATTTTTGAAATTGAACAAAATAAGCCATTAAAAGCTTATCTTTTAGAACAAAATATTCCAGTTGAAGAACAATTATTAGTTAAACGAACGATTAAACGAGTTGGAAATGGTCAGATTCGTGTTAATGGTGAATTATTATCGGCGAATCAATTAAAGGAAATTGGACAATTTTTAGTTGATATTCATGTACAGCATGATACGCATCGGTTATTCCATAACGAGTATAACTATCAATTAATTGATAATTTTGATTTAACGGAGCAAGTTAGTGTAACGAACGACGTTTATCAACAAGCACTTAAAGAATATAATCAAGCTAAACAGGCTTACATTAATTTTAAAAAGAACGCTGAAGAAATTCAAAAACGACTGGATTTAATTCTGTTTCAAAAGAATGAAATTGAGAAGGCTAACTTAAAAAAAGGTGAGCTTGAAGAGTTAGAAGAGCGTCGTCACCTCATATTGAATTCAGATAAGCTTCACAAAACATACGGTCAGATTTTACATGGTTTAAATTGCGACGGTGGGGCAGTAGAACGACTATATCAAGCATATAATGCGACGCAAACCTTAGCTAATATTGATGAAAGTCTTTCTTCTGCTGTGACGCAAATGGGTGATATTTATTATGGGTTAGAGGAGTTTGTTAATTTAATCTCATCTAAATTAGATGAATTGAATTACTATCCTGAAGAACTTGAAGAAATTGAATCGCGCCTCAATGAACTCCAACAACTCAAACGTAAATATCGTTTAGAAGTTGATGAAATCATGGCTTATTATGATCAAATTGTAACTGAACTAGCGCAGGTAGAAGATTCAGAACACTATGAGCATTCCTTGTATCAAGTTTTAGAAAAAGCGTATCATCACTTAATTGAAGCGGGAGAAGCATTAAATCAAAAACGTTTAGAAATCTCAAATAGAATTAAGACACAGCTGATTGCTGAACTACAAGACCTTCAATTATTTAATGCTCAGTTTGATATTGAATTTACACGTTTAAAAACAGATGATATGATTAATACTATTTTTTCGACACATGGAATTTATGAAATTCAGTTTTTATTAAGTACAAATAAAGGTGAGCCAATGAAACCACTGAATAAAGTTGCTTCAGGTGGTGAATTATCTCGTATTATGTTAGCTTTAAAAACGATTCTCAATCGAGGGCAATACATATCTACCATTATATTTGATGAAATTGATACGGGGGTCAGTGGTCAAGTGGCATCAAGTATCGGCTCAAAAATGAAAGAAATTGCTAATCAAAAGCAAGTTCTGTGTATCACCCATTTACCACAAGTTGCTTCACTTGCCGATCATCATATTCATGTTAGTAAATATGAAAAAGAAGGACGAACAGTGACGGCCGTTAAAAAATTAACAACAGATGAACGAATACATGAAGTTGCAAGAATGTTAAGTAGTGATAATGTGACTGAATCTGCCTTGTTAAATGCTAAACAACTCCTACAACAACTTTAATAAAAAGAATTCCAATTTTTTTATTCATTTGAACAAAAAAATTGGAATTCTTTTTTTTCTATATTTAGTGTTGAAAAAGCCATAATAATAGCGTAGTTCGTGTCGGATAAAGTTGAAAGGAGGCGCAATATGAATAAAAAAATAAATAAAAAAAGCTTTTTAGCTCATAATATATTAATATTTGTCTTCTCTTTATTAAGTATTAGCGCTCCTGCACAAGAGTATGCATGGGCACAATCTAATAATGAACAACTTTTACATATTGATGAAAAACGAAAAATCTATGAGGTTTCTTATTCTTCAAGTGAAGAATCGACACCAGTTAACCAAACTGAAGGACGCTATATGTTAATCCCGGGTGGTGACGCGATTGGGATCAAAATTCAGACAGATGGTCTTGTGGTGGTAGATACGTATCAAGTCAATACAGCAGAAGGAACTATTAATCCAGCTAAAGATGCTGGGATTATGAAAGGTGATTTAATTTTAGCAGTTAATAATCAGAAGGTTTCAACGATTGAGGAGTATAAAGAGCAGCTTTTACTCGCAGAGCAAAGTAAACAAATGATTTTAACCATTAACCGTCAAGGAAAGACATCACATTTAACTGTTCACCCTGTGATCTCTACAGATGGAGTGATGACAACTGGGCTATACTTAAGAGATAAATTAGCGGGAATCGGAACTTTAACTTTTATTGATCCGAATTCACATAAATATGGAGCATTAGGTCATGAAATAATCGATCAAGATACGAATCAGTTAGTTAGTATAAAAAATGGTGAAATTATTAATTCGAATGTAGTTTCTGTTCGTAAAGCAACAAGTGGTAAACCTGGTGAAAAAGTCGCCGACATCTTATTTGATGATAAGTTAGGGACATTAGAAAAAAATAATAATTTTGGTATTTATGGTGTTATGAGTTCAGAGTTACATAATCAAAAAGATTTAATGCCCATTGCTTATATTAATGAAGTAAAAGCAGGTCCCGCACAAATTTTAACTGTCTTAAATGGAAATAAAGTGGAAGCGTTTGATATTAATATTACCGAAGTTAATATGCAAACACAAAAAGCAATAAAAGGAATTAAATATACGGTAACAGATGAACGTTTAATCAATCAAACAGGTGGAATTGTCCAGGGGATGAGTGGAAGCCCTATTATTCAAGATGGTAAAATTGTTGGTGCTGTGACTCACGTTTTAGTTCATGATTCAACGATGGGATATGGTATCTTTATTGAATGGATGTTACAAGAGTCGGGAATCAACTATCGTAGCGAAGAAGCACAATCTGATGCAGCCTAATAAGTGAGATTCGTTTTTTCGACATAATCAGACAACAACAAGATAAACTAAACCGAAACGAAATAAAAGACAAAACATGATAAAAAATATTTGTCGAATATATTTATGAAAATTTATAATCTCTCAAAAAATGAGAAGTAATTATTGAAAAATGTAAGGAACTGTAATTTAATAGATATATAACCGGAAAAATTAGGGGGCCAAAAAATGAATAAATTAAAAGTTCTATTAGCTGACGACAATAAAGAATTAATAACGGTATTATCTGAGTATATTTCCTTACAAGAGGACATGGAAGTTGTAGAAGTAGCGGGAAATGGAAATGAGGTATTATCTGTTTTAAGACAACGCGACATCGACATTTTATTATTAGATGTTGTTATGCCTGATCTAGATGGGGTAAGTGTATTAGAAGAATTAAAAGAAAATCCAACCCTATATAAACGTCCACGACATATTATTATGTTTACTGCATTCAATCAAGAGAAAATCATGATGCGTGCTGCTGAATTAGGGGCATCGTATTTCATTATGAAACCATTTGAAATTAATAAAATTGTTAAAATCATTCGTGATATTAATGTTCGTTTCGATACGACAGAAGTATCAAAGCCGGTCAACCATTTATATGGAAATCGTCCAGCAGTAAAAGAGTTTGATTTAGAGTCAGAGATTACAAATATTTTACATGAAATGGGTGTACCAGCACATATTAAAGGGTACTTATACTTACGAGAATCAATCAATATGGTTTATAATGATATTGAACTTCTTGGATCAATTACAAAGGTATTGTATCCAGACGTGGCTAAAAAATATAAGACAACAGCTTCACGTGTTGAACGTGCAATTCGTCATGCGATTGAAGTGGCATGGAACCGTGGAAATATCGAAGCTATTTCAAATATCTTTGGGTATACAGTAAGCGTTTCAAAATCAAAACCAACAAACTCAGAGTTTATTGCGATGATTGCAGATAAACTACGTTTAGAACATAAAAATAAAGTTGCATCTTAATTGTCTAATCCTTGAGCATTGAGTTCCAATGCTCTTTTTTTTATAGTATTCACCATCGTTGTACTTTTATCATATATTAATTCAGAATGGAAGTAACTCACATCAAGAGACTAACATGACTGAAAATGATAATGAAAGGAGGAATAAGATGATTGATGAATAAACTTCATCAATCTCTTAAAAGAGAAGATGGGATATTATAAAATTCATACTTATCAATTAACGTGTGATTGTCCATATTGTCAACGAATTCGTTCATCAAACGCATCCGTGCAATCGAATACAGAGGTGGCACAAGAAACCAGTCATGAGTTAATGAGACAAACGGCTCGACAAGATACATCCGAAGGCAATTTAATCACCTTGAACAATGCCTTTACACAGGCACCTATTACAGTTGGTGGAGAAGTGGTTTATGTACCGAAAGTATTAGGACCTAAAAAAGAGGAATTGCGTGGGGTTTGGATTACAACGGTACGTAACAATGACTTTCCTAGTAAGGCAGTTTATGAGAATGGGTTTAATCTGGAATTATTTAAATCTGAATTTTTAGCAATTCTTCGTCGCTGTAAAGCATTAACTTTAAATGCAATCTTTTTTCAAGTTCGACCTGAAGGAGATGCCTTTTATGAATCAGGTGTCAATCCATGGAGTGCTTACTTAACAGGTGAACAAGGCGTGAAACCCGATTGGGGTGACTTTGATCCCTTAACATGGATGATTGAAGTGACCCATCAAGAAGGGATTGAATTTCATGCCTGGTTTAACCCGTACCGCTTAACACCAGTGGGTGATCCAAACTCAACGAAACAAAGTCTATTAAATTCATTGAGTGATACACATTATGCGAGACGTCATCCTGATTGGGTTTATTATTTTAATCGTCAAATCTATTTAGATCCAGGTGTTCCAGAAGTTCGTGAGTTTATTGTTCAAACCGTCATGGAAGTTGTTCAAAACTATGCCATTGATGCCGTACATTTTGATGATTACTTCTATCCGTATTCATATGAAGCAGAAGTTAATGGACAGCCAACGGTCATTAGCTTTGCTGATGAAAGTCCAGATTATGCGACTTATGAAGCTAATCATGAACCTAATCAAGATATCGATACCTGGCGAGAACAAAATATTAATCAGTTAGTCTACACATTATCACGCACCATTCATGAATATGGTGTTGAAAATGGAAAAAGTATTGCATTTGGAATCAGTCCATTTGGGGTTTGGGCCTCAGCTGAAGAAACGGAGGGCGTAGGTTCGAATACTTCATCAGCCCAGTTATCCTCTTTAAGTGAATACGTGAATTCAAAACTATGGGTGGATGAAGAATGGTTAGATTATATTGTGCCACAAAATTATTGGTCATTGTCAGATTCTCTTTCATCGTTTGCGGAAGTAGCTGCCTGGTGGAATAAAGTGGTTGGGAATTCTCGTACCCAACTTTATATGGGATTAGGTTTATATCTTTATAATGAAGACTATCAGCACCCAGCTTGGCAAAATCCTGAAGAAATCGTCGACCAAATACGTTATCTTCGCACCCTTTCTGATAATGATGGTTATGTGTTCTTTACTTATCATAATTTAATTGCTTATGATAATAATGAGCCCGGTCAACAAGTGTTAAATCAGGCTCTTTCTCGTTTAGAAAATGAAGTCTTAACCACTTATAGTCTTGTACCCCCTCGACCATGGTTACAAATGCGTGTGACTAATCCGGTACAAAATTTAATGGTGACACCATGTGATGAAGAATGTACTTTAATTCAATTTGAAGATTCACTTGAAAATAATAGTCAATACTATGTGATCTATCGGGTTCCTCGAGCAAGATATCGTGAAACGATCGATTTTTCAGATGCAAGTTATATTTTAGATGTCATTGGAAAAAATAAAGGAGAAGTTGTTCAACATTATACAGATACAACTGCTGATCCAAATGCCGTTTATACTTATGCGGTCACCGCGTTATCACAAGCGCAAGTAGAATCAAGCCCTGTTTCATTTGTATATATTCCTTAAATAAAAAAAATCATTTACTAAGTCAGTAAATGATTTTTTTTTATTAAAAGAAAGGCATATCGCGAAGATTGATAATACTTACGATTAATGAAATTAAAGGGACAACGACGAATGATAATGCTAAAATTAATAATAAGATTTTTGTGCCCTTCATCTTGTTTAAATTATGTTGTGCTTTTTTAGCCATACTAAATTCACCTCATAGACAAAATTTGCTATAATGTATACTGTAACTTAGTCTATTATAATATAAATGCTTAGAAAAAGGAAGAGGATTTAACTTTGGGAACGCCGATATTTAGAATTATATTCCATATTGACTTAAACGCTTTCTTCGCTTCGTGTGAAACGATATTACGACCAGAATTGCAAAACTTACCGTTGGCTATTACAGGTGAGAAGTCTTCGAAGCGTGGAATTGTGGTTACTGCAAATTATGTTGCTCGTCAATATGGGGTTCATAGTGCCATGCCACTGATGCAAGCTAAAAAAAAGTGTCCACATTTAGTGGTTGCATCGGCGAACTTTGATTTATATCGAAAAATATCTCAGCAATTTATTCAGTTATTACATGAATATAGTGATCAAGTTGAAAAGGCATCCATTGATGAGGCGTATGTGGATGTCACTCACCTTTATCAAGAGATTCACCCGCTTCACTTAGCACAACAAATTCAACAACGCATATTCAATGAATTAAAGATTGGATGCAGTATTGGTATCGCACCGAATAAGTTTTTAGCAAAGATGGCTTCTGATATGAAAAAGCCGAATGGGATAACGGTTTTAAGGAAACGAGATTTGCCACACATCCTATGGCCGATGCCGATTGAGGAGATGTTTGGGGTAGGTAAAGCCTCTTCACCTAAATTAAAGCAATTAGGGATAAATACAATTGGCGACTTGGTGCATTATAAAGACGTTGATAAAATTGAGCAACTCTTTGGGCATCATGCACTCAAATGGATTGAGAATGCAAAAGGAAATGATCAAAATCCAATCAACCCAAATAAGTATGAAGTTCCATCTAGCATCGGTCATTCGACGACCTTTTCTAAAGACTATTGTTTTGATGAGGAAATAAAAGCAGAGGCCAAGCGAATGTGTATTAAGACGTCGAATCGATTAAAAAAATATGGTTTATACGCTAAGACGATTAGTATTCAATTAAAAGATACGTCATTTAAACAAATCACACGGAGTCAAACGGTTCAAGTTCCGATTCAAAGTGTCAATGAACTCTATCCAATCATTGAAGAGCTATTTGATGAACATTGGGAAGGACAAGCCCTGCGCTTAATTGGAGTGAATACGACGAATTTAGTCAATACGAATAAAGTGACTCAACAATTAAATCTCTTTAATTATCAGTCGTTTGCGAGTGAAGAGAAGTTAAACCAAACCATTCAACAAATAAAAACAAAACATGGCACCCATCTTATTCAAAAAGGGATTCAGAAAGGACAAAAGTGATTATGAAAAAATTGGAAGAAAAACAATTAACAAGTCAGGAGTATTACCGCAACTCATTTTTAAAGGTGACAGAGGATGAGGTCATTTTACCGAATGATAAACAGGCCAAACGTGTCGTTGTTCATCATCCAGGAGGAGTAAATTTAATCGCCCTAGATGAGGCGAATCGTTTAATGTTAGTCGAGCAATATCGTTATCCGATTGAAAAAGCGACCTTGGAAACACCAGCTGGTAAAATTGAACCCGGAGAAGAAACTAGTGTGACAGCTAAGCGTGAATTAGAGGAGGAGACAGGCTACACGTGTGAATCGTTAAAAATGATTGGTCGTTTCGCCACGTCACCAGGTTTTTGTAATGAATATATTGAAAACTTTTTAGTCATTAATCCCCAAAAGCTAGATTATGAAGTGGCTGGAGATGAAGACGAATTTATTAATTTATATCATGTTACAAAAGAGGAAGCCTTAAAGTTCGTAGAGGAAGGGCGTATTTGTGATTTTAAAACGATTTATGCGATTCAATACTTGATCCTTCATCATCAGTGGTAATCAGCATTCTTAAACTGACAAGAGTTGTCATAGGGGGAGAAACCATCGTTAAATTAGAACATATCATTGAGGAATATTAAGCGAATGTGTCGGCAGTCTTTGATTTTAAAAAATAACCATAAATCTTTACTATTTTTTAGCATAGTTTCTCTTTTTCTTTCATAAAGTTAGAAAAGAAAGGGGGAAGTGCTCATGGTCGCACAAAAACGTCGCAAAAAATCGTTCTCTTATGTCTTATATGTCATGTATGTTCTACTACTACTCGTCATCATTGGTGATATTATTGGGTCTTCACTTTATATTAAATTGGAACAATCGTCACAAAGTTTAATGGTGAACTATGTGAATGAAAATATTAATGCGTTTGATCAAACTCAATGGTCATTTAATCAATTATTTTATAAACAATTCATGTATCAAGGAAGTATGTGGGTGTTAGGATTAACTGTCATTGGTGTCGTCGTCAATTTGTTTTTAGTTTTCTTAAAAGGAGTCATCGCTGGATTTAATGTCTTCTTTATCTTTCAAACATTAGCACCTATGCAAGCCATTTGGACAAGTTTTCTTTGGTTAATTCAGTATTCACTTATTTTAGGTGTTACCATTTTAAGTGGTTATTTTAGTGTTCGTTTTGTAATTATGGCGGTCAAAATTATTTTCTTTAAGAAAAATACGACTCTTTTAAAAAAGCATTTACTATATTACTTTTATCAGTTATTCATTATTATGGTTTTAACATTGGTGACTTCAGGAGTGACGTACTTAATCCAACCGATTGTCTACCATCAGTTTGAAAAAGCAGGTCAAGCTCAGCCCGTAGAACAGTCAGCTGATGACTTTATTTCGACGTCTTCTGATGCGACATCAAATCTAATGTTGCAAATAAATATTAATTTTGAAAGAGAAGTGTTATAATAAACTATAACTAAATTTAGATTTTAATAGCAAGATGGTGAAAAAATGACACAACTTTCAAAATATGAAGCAATGATCGTTAAATCAGGTTCGAAATTAACAAAACAGCGTAAACAAATTTTAAAAGTCATTGTTGATCATTCAGATGAACACTTTTCTGCCGAAACGTTATATGATTTAGTGAGACATATTGACAGCTCGATTGGAATTGCAACCGTCTATCGAACGTTGGAGCTGTTTGAAAAGCTAAAAATTGTTCGCAACGTTAAAATAAAAAATGATGGGGTTAATTATTATGATGTAATTGATTTAGATGAGCAAAATCATTTTCATCACCATTTAATTTGTACCACGTGTAATCGCATCATTGAAATTGCGGATGAATTAGAAAGTTATGAGGCCTTTATCAAAGAAAAGTATGGATTTAATGTCACTGATCATGACCTAACCCTTTATGGAACATGCGCATCATGTCAAGAATCAAAGGAATGTTAAGAGCTTTTACTTAAGTAGAAGTTCTTTTCTTTTTAAGGAGAGAAATAGATGAACTATCAAATGGAATTGGACGGATTTTTAACATATTTAATGATTGATCGTGGATTAAGCTTAAATACAAAAGAGAATTATGAACGAGACTTAAGAAGTTACTTAAGCTTTATCAAACAGCAATCTGTTGAGCAACTCAATCAAATTGAGCGCGAGCAGATTCAGCTTTACTTGATTGAACTATATGAGCGAGGGCTCAATACTAAGTCAGTCGCTCGTCATTTGTCAGCGATTCGGGCGTTTCACCAGTATTTAATTATTGAGAAAGTTTGTGTGAAAAATCCATGTGATTTAATTGAAAGCCCGAAGTTAACACGTGATTTACCGGAAATTCTAAGTATCGAGGAAGTCGATGCATTACTTGAAAGTTTTAAACAAGATACACCAGGAGACCTTCGAAATCGAGCGATGGTCGAATTATTATATGCCTCAGGTCTTCGTGTCACTGAACTTTTGAATTTAAGACTTGAAGATTTACATTTATCGATGCAATTTATTAAATGTCAAGGAAAGGGAAATAAGGAACGAATCGTTCCGATTGGTGAAGTAGCTGCTGAGGTGCTAGATCTTTATTTAACAATTGCCCGACCTAAACTTTTAAAGAAACCGACAGATGTCTTGTTTTTAAATCGTTTCGGTGAGATGATGACACGCCAAGGTTTTTGGAAAATTTTAAAAAAACAAGCTCAACTGGCGGGGATTACAAAAGAATTATCTCCCCATAAGCTTCGCCATTCCTTTGCCACACATCTAATTGAAAATGGGGTCGATTTACGTTTAGTACAAGAAATGTTAGGGCATTCTGATATTGCAACGACTCAAATTTATACGCATATTAGTAAAGATCATTTACGTGGGGTATTTGAGCAAGCGCATCCACGAAGCGGGAAAACAAGTGCTGAAAATGAAGGCTTTTTCTCGCAAAGTTTGGAAAAATGAAATATAATAAATAAGTAAACGGGATTGATTAATACTAAGTTTGTATTAGTTTGTACGTTAGAAAGGAAGTTATTTATGAAGTATAATCGTATATTTTTAGTTATTATGGACTCTGTAGGGGCTGGGGAATTACCAGATGCAAAAGATTATAATGATACAGGGGCAAATACGTTAAAACATATTGCAGAGACTGCTAAAGGATTAAATATGCCTCATATGCAAGCATTAGGACTAGGAAATTTAACTGAAATTGAAGGTGTGGCACCGATTCGACCAGAAAAAGGATATTATACGAAGTGTGAAGAGTTATCAGTAGGGAAAGATACGATGACTGGACACTGGGAAATCATGGGGCTTAAAATTACAGAACCGTTCCGTACCTTCACGGACACGGGATTCCCTAAAGAGTTAATTGATGAATTAGAGGCGCGTACAGGTCGTAAAGTAATTGGAAATAAATCATCATCTGGAACGGAAATTTTAGATGAATTGGGAGAGCAGCACATGACAACAGGTGATATCATCGTTTATACATCAGCGGATTCTGTGCTACAGATTGCAGCTCATGAAGGTGTTATTCCAGTTGAAGAGTTATGGAATATGTGTAAGGTTGCACGTGAGATCACAATGAAAGAAGAATGGAAAGTTGGACGTATTATTGCACGTCCATTCGTTGGGCCGAAAAGAGGGGAATTCAAACGTACACCAAATCGTCATGATTATGCGTTAAAGCCATTCGGACGTACGGTCTTAAATGAATTAAAAGATGCAGGTCAAGAAGTGATTGCGATTGGTAAAATCAATGATATTTATGTTGGAGAAGGTGTAACAGAAGCTATCTTAACGAAATCAAATGAAGATGGAATGAATCAATTATTAAATGTGATGAAACGTGACTTCAATGGATTAGCCTTCTTAAACTTAGTTGATTTTGATGCGATGTATGGACATCGTCGTGACCCATTAGGATATGCGAAATGTTTAGAAGAATTTGATGTTCAATTAGGAGAGGTGTTATCAGAAATGAAAGCAGATGATTTATTAATTATCTCTGCTGATCACGGAAATGATCCAATTGCATCAGGAAGCGATCATACACGTGAGTATATCCCAGTCATTATGTATTCACCATCGATGCAAGCAAGTGGAGAGTTACCAATTGGTAAATCATTTGCTAACATTGGAGCAACAGTGGCCGAAAACTTTGATGTAGAAATTCCCGCCATTGGAGAAAGTTATTTAAATCAATTAAACTAATTTGAAAAACTCAAGGGTAACCTTGAGTTTTTATTCAGAAGTAGACATGGTTTTAAATTTTTATTAAAATAAAGAAAAGCTTTAATGTAAGAGGGTGAGAAATATGGAATCAGTAACACGTCGCGAGGCGATTTATGAGACGTTATCGAAGGCCATCCAACCAATCAAAGGTAGTGAATTGGCTAAAATGTATCAAGTGAGCCGTCAAGTTATTGTGCAAGATATCGCATTATTACGTGCGAAAGGAATCCAAGTAGTGGCAACTCCTTCTGGATATATGATTCAAGAACCTGTAGCCTCAGGTCTTTTGAAAACGATTTGCTGTAAACATGGACATACAATTGAAGAGTTACAAAAGGAATTAGAGTTAATTATTTCGTATGGTGGAAAAGTGATTGATGTGATTGTTGAACATCCGGTTTACGGTGAGATTCGAGTCGTTTTAAACTTAAATTATTTAAAGGATGTCAAAACGTTTATTGAAAAAGTGAGTCAAGCTCAAACAAAGCCTCTATCTTTGTTAACAGAGGGGATTCATTATCATACGTTAGAAGTCGAAAATGAACAGATGTATGAAGAGATTATCAACGAATTAAAACAACATCATTTCATTCATGAGCGATTGAAATAATAAATAGGATAAATTTATCATTAATGAATTTCATGGCTTGGTCATGAAATTTTTTGAAAAATTTAGTGACAAGACATCGATATATATAAGGGCGATTGAAGTGAAGAATAATTTGATTTCAACGTTAAATTGAATTGGATTGCTGCCACTTTAGTGGTGAGAACTATTATTATTAAAATAGGAACACTTTTAAACCTTTCTTTCTAACTGAAGTGGGAGGAGTTGAGAAAGTCTTCATGGCAGCTGCTATTGGAGTAGGGGTCACTTATGCTTAAAATGCTAAGCTACTTGTAATTTTGCACGTTATTGTTCCTGTTGTTTTTAGTTTAGTCGTTTCAAAAGTAATGCATCAAAAAGGATTAATTGAGCAAGCTGATTTAAAATGATGTTTAAATTAAATGCGATTAGAGGCTATTTCTCATCAGAAATAGTCTTTTTCTATTAAAATTTTAAAAAAATAATGAACTTTTTATCCGTTTGTGTGTCTTATTAGTGAGAGAAAAAGTTTCAGGAAGCTATAAAAATAGCAATGAACTTTTTTAAATGGAGGGACCTCATCATTCAAGTAATCTAGTTTTAATAAGTAGAGAGGAAAAAATAAATAACAAAATGAGGTCTAGAGGGTGAAAGAGGGTGAGAGTTTTGGATGAGGAGCAACTCGTCAGACGAGCTAGAGATGGTGATCGACACTGTTTAAATATTTTGTTCGATATGCATTATAAAATGCTTTTTGGCTATTTAATTAAATTGTGTGGAAATGTTCATTTGGCAGAAGATTTAGTACAAGAGTCATTATTAAAGGCAACGCTAAATATAAAAAAATTTCGAGGTGATTGTAAATTTTCAACCTATTTAATTCAAATTGCAACAAATTGTTATAAAAATGAAGTCCGAAAACAACAACGGATGATTTATGATGAGGAGGCGTTGCAGCATTTGAGTGTTAATGCTGAAGGTGAAGTGTTTACTCAATTACAATTTAGAGAGGCATTAGACACCTTACAACAAATGAATGAGGAACAACGAGTGAGCTTCATTTTGAGGCATTATTATGGTTACAGCATTGAAGAAATATCAACTTATTTTAATGTCGCTCACGGAACAACGAAGTCAAGAATCCATTCTGTGATTCAATCGATGAGAAAAAAATTATTAGAATAGGAGGAATAGTTATGGAGTGTTTGAAAGATGAAAAATTAGAAGAAGCGGGATTGATTCATAAAATTGATACGTTAAAAATTATCCAAGAGGCCAATCAACAACAAATCAAGAAACGTCAAAAACAATTAAAACTTTTGATTATACTTATGATTGGATGTTGCTTTTTTGGGCAATGGATTTGGTTTGAACTCTTTGGATTTCAAAAAGAAGTGTTTTTAATAGGTGGGGGGTATCTTTTAATAGGAACCATTATTTTGTTAGTTCGTGTCTTAGTTGAGGGAGGAAATGTATTGTGATAATCGTAACTTTACTGATGTGTTTATTCTTATTTGTTTGTATTTGTTTTGGAATTGGTCAAGTTGTTTGGATTTATTTAGATGCTAAAGAACGAGGAGATCGTTTGAAGATTGTTTGGGCTCTTTTTGCGGTATTTCCTATTTTTATACCTTATTTATTACCCCTACCACTTATTGTTTATTTACTTATTAGTCGTAGCTATGCGTCTTCATGTCCAACTTGTAATGAAAAAATTAGACCAGATTATGTCACTTGCCCACGTTGTGGTCAACACTTAAAAGAAAAATGTTTAAATTGTGGACGTTCAATTGAAAAAAGTTGGAATTATTGTCCGAGCTGTTCAAAAGAGTTATAAAATAAAGGAGAAAAAGAGATGAAGATTATTTTAAAATATAAAAAAACATTTATAGCAGTTGTGATGGTGTCTCTTTTGCTTGCAATTTTACCCGCTATATCGATGTGGATGTTTGGGGTTATGTGTGAGCAGGACACGATGGTAGAGATGTTTAATGGCTATCTAAATGATTATGATTACCAAAGTTCACTTCCAGAAGATTATGTCTATCAAGCAGTGAATTTAAAGATGGATTCAACAGCTAATCTAGAACACCCAAGTTGGAATGGGAACCAAGTTCAGTTGACAAAAGAAGAAACGTTTTCTAAAATAAAAAGTAAACAATTGATGGTACAGGAATGGTATTTAAAAGAAGGGACTACTCTTAAATGGAGAGCAACGGGTAACGTAGAAGAAGGTTATGCAGAATATTGTTTATTAAGTGAAAATGGGGTAGAGGAGTATTTAGCGATTGGTGGAGAAGGCGAATTTAAGATCGAAAAATCAGGGAATTATGGAGTTTTATTAAATGCTAATTTTTTTAAAGGTAGTGCAACCATTCATTTAGATCTCATGAAGTAAAACACCTTTCATAGTTATTCATGATAATAAAAAAGCAATCGATAATGGATTGCTTTTTTTATGAGTGATGAATAAATGAGGCATTAACTGGGTAGAGTAGAGTGGAATGTTGAAATTTAAAGGTGATATTGATGAGACGCTGGATTCATAGTTTAATGATACTATATTCAATCTTAGGTTTATGCCAACTTCAACCCCTGATTCAAGAAAGTGAGCAATTGGCTTCTCAATGGGTAGAAATTGTACAAGGAGAGGTAAAGGGAAGTATTGTGGGAGAGGATGGAAAGCCAGTCATTGCTCAATTGAGGTTTTTTGATAGTGATGGAGCACTCATTAAGCGAATTCAAACGGATATAGACGGAAACTTTGAAATCCTATTAGATGAAGGCCATTATAACTTAGAAGTATCTAAGGGTTATGAATATGAGATGAAACAAGTGCCGATTGAAGTAAAGAAAGAAAATCCTCTTAATTTAAAGTCGATAAGTCTTACACGATTAATGGATTGGACAGCTAAAAGTTATTTGTGTGGTGATTTACATCAACACTCTCAGTTTAGTGATGATGGACTTAATACAGTTGAAGAAGTTCTAATTGCAAATCTGGCCAATGGTTTAGATTTTGGAGCAATCGCCGATCATAACACAGTGGATGGAAATGACGAATGGCTATCATTATCACAAAAGCTAAGTTATTTAGCGATTCCAGCACAAGAGATTACAACAAATCAGGGACATTACTTAGCTTTAAATACGTCGAATTTAATTGATGTGACCGCTCTTACTTCCGAAGATGAAATAGATCAAATGATTGATGAAACTCATCATCAAGGTGGGATGATACAAATTAATCATCCAGGAAGAAATTTCCCATTTTGGAACGTAGGGGGGCAATTTGATGCGATAGAAATTTGGAATGGACAGGCCATGCCACCCATTCCGAATTTGAACGATATTGATGAAGAATTTGCATATAATCAAATAAGTAAACAGAAGTGGTTTGATTTATTGTCAGAAGGAGCTAAACTAACGGCACTTGGTAACTCAGACAATCATGATATTAGTAGTGAAAGTATAACGGCACCAATTAGTGAAAATGAGCAGTTTAATGAATGGATTGCCCAAGGATTATATAATGGAAATCCTAGAAACTATGTAAAAGTAGAGGAAGAGAGTGTTGAGGGCATTTTAAAAGGAATTAAAGAAGGACATGTTTTTATTACAAATGGTCCGTTAATGGATGTAACGTTAAATGAAGCAACTTTTGGTGATCGAGTGGTTAATACGAATGAAGTAGAAATTTCGTATCTTATCGCTTCTAATCAGGGCTCATTAGAATCATTAAATGTCATCGCAGATGGGCAAGTGATTGAAACCATTCCATTAGCGGAAGATGTTCCGACACTTGGAACCATTAATTTAAATTTGTCAAACTATCAATGGGTTGTGTTCGAAGTGATTAGCAAATCTTATGAGTATGCGATTTCAAACCCAATTTATTTAAAATGATAAGAAAAAAATAAGCCAAAAGTCGTCGAAGTATTGAATATTGTGTAAATTTTCAGTAAAATAAAATTAAGTAAAAATAAATGGAGGTACATGATGGTTAAACATATCGTTATGTGGAAGATTCAAGGTGTTAATGGTCAATCTAAAGAAGAGACTGCACAAGAAATTAAGCGTACATTAGAAGATTTAAATGGAAAAATCGAAGGATTAATTCATTTAGAAGTTGGAATTGATTTCTTACAATCAGATGCATCTTATGATGTTGTTTTATATTCAGAGTTAGCAAACAAAGAGGCATTAGATTTTTATCAAAATCATCCACTACATGTTAAAGCAGCAACAGAGGTTGTTAAACCAGCTGCGACTTCTCGCATTGTCGTTGATTACGAAATGTAATAAATAACAAGCAATGACGACTTGTTGTTATTGCTTGTTTTTTAGTGGAGAAAGGTGAGATGACTTGTCGGTTATCGAAAATTTAATATAATGACAGAATAAGTAGAATTCACTTTGATCTACCATTTTAACTAAAGGGAGAGGCTAGCAAGCATGAAAAACAATCAAGAAGCATATAACTTAGTCTTTGGTATATCAATTTATGATATTTTTGGATTTACAAATATGAACTATCGTTCTCATGATTCAAATCCTGGACGTGTGAAAGTATCCTTTGGAGGAGTATGTCGTAATATCGCCGAAAATATGGCTCGTGTCGGTGCGAATACGAAGTTTATTTCTGTATTAGGAAATGATGAAAAAGGAAAGAGTATCTTAGAACATTCAAAACTAATGAATGTGGATATGTCTGATTCACTTATTGTTGAAGGAGCTTCAACACCAACATATGTTGCGATTTTAGATGAGCATGGTGAAATGGTTTCTGCGATTGTTGATATTAATGTTGATCACCATATCACGGAAGCGTTTATTGATTCAAAAGCGTCAGTTATTGAAGAAGCAGAATATATGTTCTTTGGTGCTGATAATCCTGAAATTCTTGAATATATTGTAAAAAAATATGAAGGTAAAACAAAGTTTGTTTTAGACCCAGTATCTGCTGCGAAAGCAGTAGAGGTTAAACATTTATTACCTTACTTCCATACCGTTAAACCGAATCGTCATGAAGCAGCAGTTTTATGTGGATTTGAGATTAATACAGTTGAAGATGTTCGTAAAGCAGGTCAGTATTTACTTTCATTAGGTGTGAAACATGTCTTTATTAGTTTAGATGCTGATGGTGTCTATTATTGTACAGCTGATGAAGAAGGAATTGTTAAACCGAATCGTGTAGAGGTCATCAACGTAACAGGTGCTGGTGATTCGTTTATTGCAGGTGTAGGTTATGCGTATTTAAATCAGTTATCAATTTTAGAAACAGTTAAATTAGCACAAACCATGTCAATCATTACAATTTCACACGAAGAAACGATTCATCCGGAGATGGCAGTTGATTATGTTAAGGAAAAAATAGATGCTATTGAATGGACTGTTACAACATTCTAAAATCTTATAGACCTTTGAAAAAAGATGTCGTTATTTATAACGACATCTTTTTTATGTGCGCCCGGC
>NZ_JAMQUU010000054.1:0-354 GCF_025594975.1 Turicibacter sp. T129
ACCAACGGGCCTGTTCCCTTAGTGCGACTTGATTATCTTATCATCTTTGTCGACTTCTGTCAAACACTTTTTTTATCTTTATTTTCTGTTTTTTTCTTATTGCTGTTCAACGCTTTATTATATTACCATCATTGTCAAATAGCGTCAAATGTTTTCGGTCTAATTTCTATTAGAAGACTTACTTTTCTTCAAAAAAGGTTAATTCTAACAAATACATACATTACACTCAAAAACACCTTAAATGATGTTAATAATCATATTGGAGCGGGTGAAGAGAATCGAACTCTCACAGTCAGCTTGGAAGGCTGAAGTTCTACCATTAAACTACACCCGCATATTGGGGCGACTGATGGG